>CAMCYC010000031.1 GCA_945883795.1 Sulfurimonas crateris
ATTTAAGTCATACGAAGTTGTGCCATTATCTTCTTGCATGGAGATATTGTTAAAAATTGTATTAATTATTGGAGCATCATTAACACTTGAAATATTTACATCAAAACTTTGAACTACACTTTGCCCATTTGAAGTTGCGTTTACTTCAATTTTAATATTTCCATGAGCGTTTGCAAGTGGAGTAATAACAAGTTGCCCATTTACAATTGAGACAGTTGCAATATTTGAATCTGAGCTTATTGCACTAAAAGAGATATTACTATCATCAATATCCGTTGCATTTAAATTAATCGTAAAATTATTATCATCTTCTGATTTAGTTTGAGTTGCGATTGGCTGAAATATTGGAATATCATCAACTGCTGTGATATTTAACTCAAATGATTTAGCCTCAAAAAACTCTCCATCTGTTACATTATAATCAATTCTTACAACTCCATTTGCATTTGCGACTGGGCTTATTGTTAGGATATTATTATTTAAACTGAGAGTTACAAGTGCTGTATTATTGGATTCTACTGCATAAGTTAAAGCATCATTTTCTGCATCTACTGCTACTATTGTAATATTAAAATCGCTAAAATCTTCTGTTTTTGTGATGTTTGTTTCTTGAGCTAAAATTGGTGCATGATTTATTTTATACATAGAGGAAATATTAAAAGTATTGTTAGTATCAGTAAGTGTGACTTTATAATTTGTTTGATTTGCATCATAAAATTTTTGCTCATCTAAACTATTATCAATAAAATTATAATAATAGCTTGTCATGACTCCAGAATTATTTATATCAAATCTAAAAGTAAAATTATGGTCTGGATTATAAATAGGTGCAGAAAAATTATTATCCCCATTGGCAATATTTTCTATTGGCATAGTTAAATTTTCTTCATTCCCATCTACACCAATAATATTAATTTTTGAAATATTATTTTCACTAAGATTCACATCTTCAAGATTTAAGTTTAAATAAATAGTTTGTGCTTGAGTGACATTGTAATCACTAAAACTATACACACCAAGATTGTCATCAGTTACTGCTATGGTGCCACCTACTGGAGAAGCTGTAATGTCACTAATATAATAATCAATTAAAAGTGAACTATAACTTTGAGATGTTAATCCATTTGTAGGCATTGCTATAAATGTTGTTTGAGTTTCTTGAGATGAATCATGTCGATATGCAAGAAATACCCAATTATCATCAACTGAAGTTGCTACATTAACCATTGTACCTGTAAGAAAAGAAGTTTGGCTTATATCTAAAATAGGAGTTGAACTATTATTAATATCATAAACTTGAAAATCTTGCACCAACCCGTCATCACCAGTATATTGTTCAATAAATGTATAAAGTTTATTATTTGCAAGTGCAATATTTATATCACGACCATCAGTAAGATTTGGTATAACACTTGAAAGTGTTAGTAAATTTGAGCCAATAGAATAAATATGAATATCTCCAGTAGATGCAACTGCCAAAACATTTCCTGTATTATCAATAGCAACTTTTGTTGGGTATCTTGAAGAGAGTGAAACTTGACTTCGTTGAATTAAAGCTGTAGGATTTGTAGCATCAAATAACCAAACACTATCTTTATCATATCCTCCAATAAGAGCTAATTTTCCGTTTGCATAAGCTAATTTCGCTTCTACTTGGTTACCGCCTGAATAAGTGATAGTTTTAGTAGCAATTGGACCAGTTGAGATATTGTTTTCATTAAATGTTTGAAGAGAGATTGTTGTATTCCCTGAAGGATAATCATGATAGTCACTTGAAACGATGATATAGTTTCCAACTCTTACCATATCTTTTATATTTTCATATTGTTGTGGATAAGCATAACTTGCTATTGTAGTATTATTATCTATATCAAATTGAGTTATATTTGAGAACCAATTATTCTCATGACTTCCAAAAATAGAGGTTCCATCCCTTGAATAGATAATCTGATTAAATAATGCTTGTGAAAAAGATTGTCTTGATATAGGTGATATATAAAAAGAAGTTATCGCTACATCTTGCACATCAGCAAAATTCAAATACTCAACATTTGTCACAATGTATGTGATGTTCGTATTTCCAGTATAAAATATAGTGTATATATTATTATCAAATGTGATATTGTAATCAGCTTGAGAAAAACTTAAAACTAAAGTATCCTCTCCATCGCCACCATCAATTGTATTTGAGGAAGAGGTATTTATAAATATATCATCGCTATTTGTACCATGTGTATCTGTATCTATAACATTACGAAGTGATTTAATTGTAAATATTTGAGAAACACTATTATTGCTATCAGAAACCTCAAAAACAGTATCACCCATTTGTGATGAATATAAAAATAATCCATTTGAACTATTTAAGTCTGATATGTAATCATCTATTACTGTAAAATTTGGAGTAATTATATTATTTTCAATAACTACTTTTTGCCAAGAATTTATACTATAGTCTGTGTAGATAGTATTTCCATAGATTATTGGGGCTGTATTTGTCCAATTTGCATCTGCGATAATGCCACTATGTGAAAATGTAGAATAATCTTTTGCTATTGTTCCTACTCCATCATTAAGTGGATAGTAACCTACAAGATTGGCATCTATTATATTTGGAGCAGAATGCATAAGTTTTTGGATTTGGGATAGTGAGAGAGCTTTTGACCATACAGATACTTCCGCAATATCTCCATGAAAATATTCACTTGCATTGTATGAACCAATTGTAAATAAATTATTAGATGGCATATTTGGTAAATTATGAGCTGCCCAAGAAACACTATTATGCAAAACACCATCAATATAAATTTTAGCAATTGAATAGTTTCCATCATTTTGAAAAGTAGCCGTTACATATTTCCATTGATTTAAAAATTGAGTATCTGTAATTGGTGTTGAGAGTGTATAAAGACTTGTACCTTCATAATTATCAGGACTATATTCAAAATCTAAATTGCCATTATGAATTCTTAAAATTCCACCTAAATGACCATTTCTAATAATATTTCTATAATTTGCATCTGTTACTGAAGTTGCCGTATTTATCCATCCCGAGAGGGTAAGTTCTGCAGAGCTATTGAGTTCATCTAATACCTGTTGATACACTCTATCATCAACCCCATCAAAATGAAGGCTATCGCCTAAAAAGTTTAATCGTGTCACATCTCCTACTATTGTTCCATCATGAGAGTTGCCACTTATATCTTTAACCACACTTCCTGTTCGTTCATCAAAATTATAATAGGCTACAAGTCCACTCTCATTTCCATCGAGTTGAGTGTTCATGAACAATTCGATTTCACTAGCTGTTCTATTAATATTCCAAATACGGACTTCATCAAGAGTTCCATCATACCAGCGGTCATTACCATTAAATCCTAAATAAAGTGGAATTGTATTTGTTGCATCAATAGTACCTGTGGCTGTCATGGTACACACTTCTTGAGCATTAACATAAAGTTTTAATGTTGTATTCGTTTGAGAGTATGTTCCTGAAATATGATTCCATTCGTTTAATGGCAGTGCGGAGGGAGCTTGACAAGAAAAACTTGAAGTATTTGTTGTAATATGAATCATAGGTATGTTATTAGCTAATCTTAAAGCATATTTTACATCAGAAGCCATACCTGTTTGATTATCAATATTTTTCATAATCACTTCTCGCCAATCAGTAGATGCCCGTGGATATATCCAAGCTTCTAGCGTAATGGCACTTATTGGATTAATAGTATTTGGAAGAGTTACAGAACTATTTCCATCAAACTGTAGTACTCCACCATGAGCTTTGAGGGTAAGGTTTGGAACAATGAGATTAAATCCTATATCTTTAGGCTCTATCGTCCAAAAATCTCCAAGTTGTCCATCCAAATTGTTTCCCCAAGCCCAAAGGGTGCCATTAGATTTGATGGCAATGGTGTGAAAATCTCCTGCTGCAATACTAGCCCAGTTGCTGTCGGTTCCTATTTGTGTTGGAGTTGATTTGTTTAAAGTTGAGCCATCTCCAAGTTGTCCAAAGTAATTATCTCCCCAAGCCCAAAGGGTGCCATTAGATTTAAGAGCGATTGTGTGAGAATCTCCTGCTGCAATACTCGCCCAGTTGCTGTCGGTTCCTATTTGTGTTGGAGTTGATTTGTTTGAAGTTGAGCCATCTCCAAGTTGTCCATAATTATTTTTTCCCCAAGACCAAAGGGTGCCATTAGATTTGAGAGCTATGGTGTGAGAATATCCTGCTGCAATATTCTCCCAGTTAGTATCGGTTCCTATTTGTGTTGGGGTTAATTTGTCAATCGTTGTACCATCTCCAAGTTGTCCAAAGTAATTGTATCCCCAAGCCCAAAGGGTGCCATCAGATTTGATGGCAATGGTGTGAGAATATCCTGTTGCAATACTCTCCCAGTTGGTATCGGTTCCTATTTGTGTTGGAGTTGATTTGTTTGAAGTTGAGCCATCTCCAAGTTGTCCAGAGGAATTGTATCCCCAAGCCCAAAGGGTGCCATTAGATTTGAGTGCAACAGTATGAAAACCTCCTGCTACAATACTAGCCCAATTGGTATCGGTTCCTATTTGTGTTGGAGTGGATTTGTTTGAAGTTGAGCCATCTCCAAGTTGTCCAAAGTAATTGTATCCCCAAGCCCAAAGGGTGCCATCAGATTTGATGGCAATGGTGTGAGAATCTCCTGTTGCAATATTCTCCCAGTTAGTATCGGTTCCTATTTGTGTTGGGGTTAATTTGTCAGTCGTTGTCCCATCTCCAAGTTGTCCATAACTATTTTTTCCCCAAGACCAAAGGGTGCCATCAGATTTAAGAGCAACGGTGTGATAATATCCTGCTGCAATATTCTCCCAGTTAGTATCGGTTCCTATTTGTGTTGGAGTTGATTTGTCAATCGTTGTGCCATCTCCAAGTTGTCCAGAGGAATTGTCTCCCCAAGCCCAAAGGGTGCCATCAGATTTGATGGCAATGGTGTGAGAATCTCTTGTACTTACTTGGAAATAAGGATTATTATCTGTTGCCACCGCACTTTGTACCATGAGTCCAAAGACTACAAATAGTCCTAAAATTATCTTTTTCATTCGCTACTCCTTGTGGATTGGTTGATGTTTATCATTTCGTACTTAAGTTTTGTGCATTTTGCTATTAGTTCAAAATTTAAATCATTTCCAAGCAATGTTAAATTGTTTTTGATTGTAGATGCTGCGATGATATCGTCTATAGTTTTTCTAACAGTAACACCTGTGTAACTTCTCATTTTTCACCTAGCAGAAGCATAAGCAAGTCTAATACCTTCTCCCAAATTCATAATTTTGTTCTCTCCAGATATTCTATCAAAATTTTCATTATCAAAATTTATAACTACTTCTAATGTAATGGATTGCTTTGTTTCAGATATTATTTTCACGGACATGATGCGAAGTTCTTAGGAAATCAGAAAACTATTGTCCACCACTTTTTTGGGTTGGTGAAGGGATGCCTAAAGTTCGCTATCTCTTCATTTTTGGATTAGCTTCTTGAAGCATATCATCTAAAAGAGTAAAAAGTATTTTAGATGAATTTTCCATTTTTTCCATATTGTGAACTATAAGGGTTTTATTTTTACTAATCAAACAATCTCCACGCCCAACGCATTTGATAGTCTCTAAAACTGCAGTATGAACATCTGCATGTGGTGCTTCCATTTTTTTGTAAGAAGGGGTATGTGAAAATAATTTTTTGCCATCCCCTTCATAATACCATTTACCCATTCGGCAATTATGATGGTCAGTAAATGTTGCTGCTTTTTCTACATTTAAATTAATAATTGCTGAGTATGCATTATGTTTAAAAATAATATGGTCTACTTTAACAAGTGCTGTAAACAAGGAACCATTAATATGATTTGACATATACGCTGCACTAGAAGCGGTTTTGGAAAAATCTTCTAAAATACCTCTAAACGAGTTTATGTCTGATTGTGCTTGAGATGCAATATTTGTCATGTTTTCTGCATTTGAGAGGACATCTCCTGCCTCTTGCTTAAGTGTTTGAAGCGTCATTGATATTTCAGCAGTTGCCTTTTGTGTTCTCTCTGCTAATTTTCTCACTTCATCTGCGACTACAGCAAATCCACGACCATGTTCACCAGCACGAGCTGCTTCTATAGCGGCATTTAATGATAATAAATTTGTTTGCTCTGCAATATCTTTAATCATGTTTGCAATAGTCGCAATATCATTTGTTCTATTATTTAATGAAGTTATAGATGTATTTGAGTTGTTAATATTTTCAATAAGATGTTCAAGACTTCCAATAATCTCGCCCACAGTTTCTTGACTTTTTATAACATTTTCAGCAGTTTGAGAAGTAATGTCATTAATGGATTGAGAGAGTTCACTATTTTGACGCAGATTATCTTGAATCACTGCAATACCTTTTGAAATACCTCCACTCGAGCGTTCAAATTCAAAGGAGAGTTCAGAACGCATTTTTCCTAAAAATCCAACTGCTATAGCATCAATAGCTTCATTAAGTTCTGGCGATGCAGATAAATAATCCCCTTTATACCCTTGATGAAAAATTCTTCTTAGTTTTGTACCCTCGTTTGCAGCTTTAATTGAAGCACGAATATCACGCATCATCTGTTCTGTTTGGTCAAGCATGTCATTAATTCCCCAAGCAACACTTTCTAAAAGATGATGAGTTGGAATCTTTGTAATTCTTTCTGAAAGATTCCCTGCTCCAGCTTTAACTACAACATCAGAAATTTGAGTAAAAAGGGTATCGTGAATCATAGTGCTAGAATCTGCTTCAGGTATGAATAAACCAACTACTATTAAAAAAGCAACTACACCAGCTACAATAATAAACCCTGAAGTAGCTAAAAAAATAGCAATTCCCACACTTATTAAAAGATAAAAAAGTGTTTTTTTATTGCTGAAGGCTGAGGATAAATTTATCATAACTGATTCCTTTTTCATCTAAAATTTTATTTAATAATTTTTTGGAAGCTTCTATGCCTCCTGAATTCTCTGCCTTTAATAACTCAGAATAAAGCTGTGGAATCACTTGGAATGCTTTAGAACTTGGTTTTCTTCTCACTGAATGATAATCACGAACCAAACCATTTGCATCTAAAGTAGCTGTTACATTTGCAAAAACCCAATAATAAGAGCCATCTTTACAAAGATTTTTAACATAAGCAAAAATTTCTTCTTTGTTTTTAATCCTTTCCCATAAAAAAGAAAAAATAACTTTTGGCATGTCAGGGTGTCGTAGAATAGAATGAGGTGTACCTAAAAGTTCATCTTCAAGATAACCAGATATAGCAATAAAAGTTTTATTACCATAGATAATTTTACCTTTTGTATCTGTTTTTGAGACTATGAAATCATCATTTTGAAGTGTTTTTTCACGATTATTGGGAGTTTGTTTTTGCATCGAACATCTCGACTTTCTTAGAATTTTAAGTATTATAACGAGTGCAACCTTAAAAAAATTGATTTTTTGTTTTTCTATTTTTTTACTACTTTATCGCTATTATAGTTCAAATTTTCATAGAAAAACATAGAAAACCTAATACGAAGGCTTGAAAAAAAGGGGGTGAGTAGTTACGATATTTTTAAATAATAAGCTTATAGCCTCTTGCGTATTCTGTTATTAAATATTGTGGAACTGAACCATCATCCCCTATTTTTTTTCTAATATTTCGTATATGATAGTCCAATGACCTTTCATGTGCTTTTGAAGAGAGTTGTTTGGCTAAATATTCTCTTGCGATAAGATTATTTTTATTGCTGAGTAGTATTGAGAATATTTCAAATTCTATTTTTGTAAGCTTTAAATTTTCATCTTTAAAGAAGATAGAATTCTTTTTTTTTTCAAATATCTTTTTCTTTTCAAGAAGTTTAAAAGAAGAATTTTTATTGAGATGAACCCAGATTCTAGCCTCTAATTCCTCTAAATCTATTGGTTTTGTCATATAGTCACTTGCACCATATTTAAAAGCTTGAAGTTTGGTTTTTTTATCGCTGTAAGCACTCACAATAATGACTGGTATATTTATTTTATTTTGATTTATAAATTTTAACAGCTCGAATCCATTAAAATCTGGTAAATTTAAATCTAAAAGTATTAAGTCATATTTATGAAACTGTATATTGGATATGGCATCTGTAATTGTAGAAAAAATGGTTACACTAAAATCATTTTCTTCTAAGAACACCTTAGTCCAAAGTCCAGCTTCGTCATCATCTTCTACAATTAAGATATGATTTATAAGCATAATTATCTCCAAAAACTCAGATTCCTCATATTATACTATGAATTGCCTCAGAGTTATATTATATGATTTCAATTGAAAAAATATATGAATGGATTAAAATTATGCATAATATCAATGAAGTTATAAAACAATCCAGTAGTTTAAAAATCCTTTATGTAGAAGATAATGCAGATGCTAGAGAGTCAACTATTACTGTGTTTGAAGAATTTTTTAAAGAAATAGTTATTGCTGTAGATGGTGAAGATGGTTACAAAAAATTTCTAGAGATTCCAGTAGATTTAATTATTACAGATATTAATATGCCAAAATTAAATGGCATAGATATGATACAACACATTAGAGAGTTGGATATTAATATCCCAATTTTGGTTTTATCCGCTTATAATGAATCTGCTTATTTTATGGATAGCATCAAGCTTGGTGTGGATGGATATTTATTAAAACCAATTGATATGGACCAATTTGTAAGTGTTTTACATAAAGTTACAAAAAAAATACATTTGACAGATGATTTAAAATCTGCATTGTCTTTATCACAACAGTATCAAGAAGCAATTGATAAAAGTATTATTGTATCAAAAACAGACATACGGGGAATTATTACCTATGTGAATGATGAATTTTGTAAAATATCAGAATATTCAAGAGAAGAATTGATTGGGCAAAGCCATAATATTATCAGACATCCAGACAGCCCATTTTATATTTATCAAAATATATGGGACACAATTAAAAATAAAAAAGAGACATGGAAAGGGACGATTAGGAATTTATCTAAAAATGGGAAGATTTATTATGCTGAATCAACGATAAAACCTATATTAGACTTAAATGGCAATATTATAGAATATATTGGTTTACGATATAACATAACTGAAATCATGAGTCCAAGAAAACAATTGGAAGATTTTTTATATTATACACCAGAACCTATTTTAGTGATTATGGAAATTGCTAATTATGATAATTTGGAAAAATTTTATGGATATTCAGAGATAAGTTACATAGAAAGACAAATCTCTAAAAAAATGTTTGATTTTTTTCCACCAGAGTGTATATTCAAGCATGTATATATTTTAGGAAATGGCAAGTTTGCTTTTGCAAAAGATACAACTAATCTTCATGTGAACAATATTATAGAAAATCTAAAATCTATACTCAATAAAATCAATGCTACAATTTTTAGGATAGACGATACTACTTATGATGTATCAATTAGAATAAGTCTCTCTCATGGTAACAATGTGTTTGAAAATTGTATTTTTGGGTTATACCAACTTTTAAAATCAAAAGAGGATTTTATTTTAGCCAACGATTTTGCTCATTTACAGTACCAAAAAGCACAAAATAATTTGACTACTTTAGAAATAGTACATAAGGCAATAGAAAGTTTCAATATAATCTCCTATTTTCAACCAATTGTTAATAATAAAACGAAAGAGATTGTAAAGTATGAATCACTTGTGAGACTTATAAATGAAGCTGGGGAGGTAATGGCGCCTTACCTATTTTTAGATATTTCAAAACAAAGTAAATCGTATTTTAAAATAACAAAAATAGTTTTAAAAAATTCTTTTGAAGCTTTATATAAAACGAATAAAGATATTTCTATCAATCTATCTGCTTTGGATATTGAACAAGAAAAGATAACAAATTTTATTTTTGAGTTACTAGAAGAACATCGGCACTATAGTCATCGTATAGTTTTTGAACTACTTGAAGATGAATATATAGAAGATATAAAAATTGTAGAAAATTTTATTTTAAAATCGAAGCAATATGGTGTAAAAATAGCAATTGATGATTTTGGAGTGGGTTATTCTAACTTTGAGCGATTGCTTTCTTATAAGCCAGATATACTTAAAATTGATGGCTCACTAGTAAAAAATATTTTGATAGATAGTTATTCATTATCAGTAGTTAAAACCATTGTTGCATTTGCTAAGGCTAAAAATATAGAGGTAGTTGCTGAGTTTGTAGAAAATGAAGAGATATATATTATTTTAGCTTCTTTAGAAGTAGAGTATTCGCAAGGATACTTTTTTGGAAAAGCCGAAAAACTACCAATCTTGGAGCAAAATCTATGAAAAAAAATCTACTATATTTTTTCCTAACATTGCGCTTATTGAATGCTCAAGAGATAGACTTAGATAGTTTACTTGATGATATAAAAACAAAAACAGACCTCTCAAGTAAAACTAAACTTGAAAATGGTGGTGTTTCTACTGTATACACGAGAGATGATATTTATAGAATGCAGGCAAAAACTTTAAAAGATATTTTAAAATCTACTTATCCGCTTGGTTATACAGAAAATAATTATGGGCTTCCTGACCCATATTACATGGGGACTGCACATCCGTTTGTAAGTAGTAGTATAAGAATTTTTATCGATGACCAAGAACTTTCATTAGGACTTTATGGAAGTGGAATTGTTGCATATGGAAATATAGAGTTAAACTTTATAGACCATATTGAAGTGTACACTGGAAATCCAACTTATGAGTTTTCCACTGAACCTACTTTTGTTCTTGTAAAACTCTATTCAAAAAATGCAAAAAAAGATGCTGGAAGCAAAGTTTTTGCTCAAGTAGGTAGTTTTGGAGATTCATTATTGAGTTGTTATAATTCTGGAGATATTGGTAAAGAGTGGTCTTATTTTGCCTATGGCTCACAAAATAATGATATACGAGAAAAGCATACAAGTCATGATACAGAGTTATCACGAGATACTCAAACCACATTTATTTTTGCCTCATTTTATGATGATAACAACAAAATATTAATTGATGCGGGTACATCAAAAAAAGATACTTTTATTGACCAAAGTTTAGATGCTACACCTTTAGGTGCCGACTTGGATAATGATTTTTTACATATTGGATACAATGGAACATATAATAACTTATCCTATTTACTCTCATATGACACACTCAATACCAAAACTAATTTTATAGATGATGTGACACCTATTGCGTCTGCACCCTATTATGGGATGTTGCCAATTGCATCTCTTTATAGTGATTCTAAATCTTTTGTAATAAGTAGTGAATTGAAATATAATCGTATAACCGATACAAACAAGTTTATAACTGGACTAAAATACAGATATAAAGGTTTTGAATATGACACAATTTTAAGGAATGGGTTTAACATACCAAGAACAGGAAACACAAATCAAACGGTAGCTACTGCTTTTATCGAAAATCAATATTCTTTAGAAGAAAATTCAATTTTAACGACTGGAATAAGTGTTTCTAAGGTGCAAAATAATCATTCAGTGCAAAACGATGATTTACTCATGTATAGACTTGGGCATACTTATACAACCAATAACTTCGTATTTAAGAGTATTTATTCACATGTAGAAGTAACACTTGACGCTTATTTAGTCAATGGTTATAATGTTTATATTACAGATGGTAAAAAAGATATTACAAAACAGGACTTACTTTTAGAAGATATTATTTATCAAAAAGAGAATAATAAATATGAATTAATTTTCAGCTTCCTAAAAACAAAAGACCAAATGACACCAAACTTTCAAACTGGACTTCTTGAAAACTATTCTAAAACTATAGCAGTGAAAAGTGCAATACTTATGTGGACGCATACATATAGTAAATTTGATAAATTATACATGACAGCAGAATATGATACAATCGATAATGTTCCAGTATTAAATACTAAACAACAATATAAAGCAATAATTAGAAACTTAAATACTTATGATAAATTTGATATTTTTAATGAGCTACTTTATTCAAGAGATAGTATTGAAAAAGAAAATTTTTATGATTATAGTGCTGGTATTTTTTATCATGTAAATGAAGATTTAGGTGTAAGTTTAAAAGCAACAAATATTTTTGCTAAAACGCAAACTATAACTTATTCACGAATGAATCCACTAACATTCGCAACTGAAAAATCACTCGAAATCTCACCTATTGATAGGCACATCATGTTAAGTATTGAGTACCTATTTTAATGAAATCTATTATACTCATACTCCTTTTAAGTATCGTGCTATTATCGGATGACAACTATGAATTAAAACTCTATCAAAGCCTATTACCAGCACTTTTTCAAAAAAAGAGTCTTATTGTTTATACACAAGAGAGCGAACAAAAAGATATACTCAAGAATAGTCTGATATTAGAACTATCAAGTAGTTGTAGTAATTCAGATTTAATCATTGGAAAAAGTTTTGATGAATTATCAACTGAGTGTCTTAATAAACCTATATTTGCGACAAGTTATAGAAGTTATATAAATGCACAAAACTCTTTTGGTGCTTTTTATTGGAGTAAAGGTCGTCCTCAAATTCAGTTTAAACTAGAAGTGATTAAAACATATAATCTTCATTTACCACAAAATCTATATAAGTATGCCAAATGATGAACATGCATCAAATAAAACTCAGACAAGCTACTATAATATTTAATGTTATCGCTATTATTGTTCTGTTTAGTTCTTTTACGATATACAACTTGTTTGAAAAAACAAAACAAGATATTGAAAAAATAGCCATAGACGCACAAATAAAATATATAGATAATATTACAAATAATATAGCAGATTCAATTATTGATAGAACAAATATACTCCATGGACGACAAGTGACTCTCTATGAGACTCTTAAAAATAATGAAAAGTTACGAAAAAATATAGAAATAAGTTTAGAACTTTTTGTCACAGATAGATATAAATATGTTTATGTCGTTGATAAAGAGAAGGATAATAAGAATGAGTTTAGATTTTTACTTGATGGTTCAAAAGATAAAGAGGATAAAAGTGAATTTGCAGAACCCTATAATCCTATTGATATTGATTTTTGGAATGGTGTCTATCAAACAAAGAAAGAGAGCCATTTTAAACATGATGGAGATGAGAATCTTTGGATAACCTATCTTAAACCAATTACAATTGACGGTAAAATTGCTGCGATAATTGCAATAGATTTTTCCCTTCAAGCAAGTCAAATAATACTATCTACACTCAATGAACTCACTATATCGCTTAAAATTGTCATTATTTTTTCTGTCATAATATTTTTTGTTATTGCTGGTTTTTCCTATGTTGACAGTAAAAGAGAAAAACTAAAAACAGCACTTTATAATGAACTTAAAAGTACAAATATGATTTTACATGACAAAACAAAAGAGTTAGAAGATAAATCAGAAAAAATATTGCAATTTAATAAAACACTCACACAAAAAGTGGAAGATGAAGTTGCCAAAAATAGGGAAAAAGACCAACAAATTTTGCAACAAAGTCGTCTTGCTCAAATGGGAGAGATGATAGGGATGATAGCGCATCAGTGGAGACAGCCACTTTCCGCTATTAGTTCAACAAGTTCAGCAATAAAATTAAAAGCGATACTTGGAAAACTAGAACAAACAACAGCCATTGAATTATCAACGAAGATTTCAGAGTATTCTCAACATCTCAGCACCACTATTGATGATTTTAGAGAATTCTTTAAACCAAATAAGGAAAAAAGAAAAACTTCATTCGATGAACTTATTCAAAGCGTACTGAGCATCATTGAGTTACCAATTCAAAATAAAAATATAAGAATTTATCAAGATTTAGAGTGTCATGATGAATTTTATTCTTACGCAAATGAACTCAAGCAAGTGATACTCAATCTCATAAAAAATGCAGAAGATATTTTGCTTGAAAAACAAATACAATATCCTTATATTAAAATCAAAAGCTATCAAGAGGCGGATAGCATAGTATTGGAAGTGAGTGACAATGGCGGTGGAATACCAGATGCGATACTAGATAAGATATTCGACCCTTATTTCTCAACAAAAAAAGAAAAAGATGGAACAGGACTTGGTCTGTATATGTCTAAAACTATCATAGAAACACATTGCGAAGGAGTTCTCATGGTATCGAATGGTTTTGAAGGTCTAATCTTTAAAATTTATCTTAAAAAGGATACTAGTATGGATTCTCATATTAGGCTACATCCATGAAAAAAATATTTTTAATACTCTTTATTGTACTGAGTTGTGGACAGGCTAACGAGTTAGAAAAAGTTTCTCTACAACTAAAATGGAAATACCAATTTCAATTTGCTGGATTTATCATGGCAAAAGAGAAAGGATTTTACAAAGATGTAGGACTTGATGTTGAGTTATTGGAATTCAATACAAGTGTAAATATGATAGAAGATTTACAAAAAGAAAAAATAGATTTTGCAACTAGTGATTCAGCTTTAATTTTAGAAGCTTTAGTTGGCGTTCCAGTAGTTGCATTAATGAGCGTCTTGCAAAATTCCCCTTATGCGTTGATGGCATTAAAATCTTCAGGCATAAACTCTTTAGATGATATCTATGGTAAGAAAATATCTTTATATGATGATTTTAATGGGATGGCAATAAGTGCCATGTTATTTTCACATCATATTGAATATGTTAAAACTCCCCTGAGATATTCTCTAGATTCATTACTCAATGGTGAGAATGATATGCTCACAGTATATCTATCAAATGAACCATTTGTTGCTAAAGAGATGAAGCTAGAAGTTTCATTGCTCAGACCAAAAGATTATGGCTTTGATGAATATGGAGATATACTTTTTACATCTCAAAAAATGCTTAAAAATAGACCTGAACTTGTAGAGAAAATGTATGAAGCTAGTAAAAAAGGGTGGGAATATGCCTTTTCACATATAGACGAAAGTGCTGATGTTTTATATAAAAAATACAACACTTTAAATAAAAGTAAAAAAGCGTTGTTATATGATGGTGAAACACTCAAATCATTAAGTGGATATGGTGAAAATTTTGGACAAATTGATGAAGACAGAGTAAAAAATATCGCTCAAATATTTAGTTTTATGAAACAAGGAAAAAAGAATTTTGAAAATTTAAAAGAATTTATTTATAAACCAAAAAATTCTAAGATAGATAGAGCATCACTATTTACAAAAGAAGAGTTGGAATATATTGACTCTAAAAAAAGTATTAAAGTTTGCGCAACCAAAGAGCAGTTTCCATTTGTAATATTTAACACTCAAGAGACAATTGGAATGTCTATAGAATTTTTAAAGCAAATTGCAAATAAAACTCATTTGAACTTTGAAATTATAGAAGCTAAAAATATTACAGAGCATTTAACAATGATACAAGAGGGAATATGCGATGTTGCCCCTATTATCATCGCAAAACCTAACCTATTTAAGTTTTTAGTGCCAACGAAACCTATGGGTTCAGATTCTATTGTATTGGTAACAAAACTAACTGAACCCTATGTAGATAATTTTAATGATTTACAAAATAAAAAAATCGCTATTCAAAAAGGCTCAAAGAATCTTATTCACTATGTAAAATCTCTATATCCAAACATGAACTTAGTGGAGATAGAAAATTTCTCTTTAAATAGGATAGAAAATGGTGAATTTTATGGAGTCATAGCAACTACTTACAAAATGGCTTATAAAATTTCAACTGACTACCCAAATACACTCAAAATTATGTCTAAAATTGGAGATACAAAGATTGATGGCAGTTTTGGTATTACAATTCGTGAACCAATTTTATTGAGTATTTTCAATAAATCACTTGATAATATCGCTAAATTAGACAAACAAAAAATAGCAAGTGCTTGGTTAAGTGTAAATGTAGAAAAGCAAATTGATTACAATAGGTTACTTCAAGTAGTAAGTGTGGCACTTTTAATAATCATGACACTTATTTTCTTCTATGTAAAACAAAGAAAACTCAAAATACAAATAGAAAATGAAAAAGATAAATTTGAAAATATTTTTAATAATGCCCGTGATGGTATCACAATACTCACAAATGGTATTTTTACAGATTGTAATATTGCTATCATTAATTTGTTAGCATTCAAGGAGAAAAAAGAGTTACTAAATCTAACCCCCTCGCAACTGAGTCCAAAATATCAACCTGATGGTAGGTTATCTCTGGAAAAATCAGTAGAGATGATGCAATTAGCTATAAAAAATGGGTATAACAATTTTCAATGGGTACATAAAAAAGCAGATGAAAGTGAATTTTGGTGTGACATAATGCTTACAGATATTAGTTTGAGACAAGATGAGCAAATCATACATGTCGTATGGAGGGATATATCAAAACAAAAAGAGCTAGAAAATGAGATATTGCAAATAAATACTCATTTGGAGCAAAAAGTGCAAGAAGAAGTTGAAAAAAATGAACAACAGCAACTTTTAATGCTTCATCAAAACAGATTGGCTCAAATGGGTGAGATGATAAGCATGATAGCCCATCAATGGCGACAACCTCTCAATACTCTTGCAGTTTTAAATCAAACGATTGTTTTGAAATACAAAAGAGGTAAGCTTGACGATACATTAGTAGATACTTTTAATGAAAGCTCAAAAAAACAGATAAATCAAATGTCCAATACTATAGATGATTTTAGAGATTTTTTTAAGCCCGAAAAAGAAAAAAATGAATTTTACATAAATGATGTTGTTTGGCATGTTTTGGATATCTTGAAACCAGTTTTTGCACTGAAGAATATTCATATTACATTTGAAGAACAAAGCAGATTTAACATAATCGGCTATCCAAATGAATTAGGTCAAGCAATGCTAAATATTATTAGTAATGCAAAAGATGCACTCCTAGAGAAAACAATCAAAGAGAAAAAAATAAATATATCATTAAAGAAAATTGATAACGAAATAGTGTTGTTGATTAGCGATAACGCTGGTGGAGTTCCAGATACAATAATAGACCAAATTTTTAACCCATACTTTTCAACAAAACTAGAAAAAAATGGTACAGGCTTAGGTCTTTATATGACAAAAATGATTGTCGAAGAACATATGGGTGCAGTATTAAGTGTTGCTAATGATGAAAACGGAGCAGTATTTAAAATTTGCTTTTAGATAGAAAAAATAGGAAAAAAAAGGCGAGTAGTTACCACAAAGATAAGCTATAGAATAAAAAATGCAATAGATGTATTAATTATTTAAGGATGTATTCATGGTAAGTGTATTTTTAAAAAATGACAATATAAAAGTCAAAGCAGGGGTTGGAAAAACTATGCGACAGATTGCAACTGCATCGGGTGCATCCATGGAGTTTGGTTGTCGTGTGGGAGACTGTGCAACTTGTATTGCAAAAATAGAATTTGGTATGCAATTATTAAATCAAAAAACAGAAAAAGAGATAAAAGTTCTTAAAATGCTTGGTGGAGATGTGAGCGGTTTGCGTTTGATGTGCCAATCACACATACGCTGTGAAGAGGGCGAGATTGTTGTCTCGTATATTTTTTGATGTTAGGCAATAGAGAATCTCTTTCTAAAAATGTTCATTTTATTGGTGTTTTTGACCCAAAAATCCGTATCTTTGATATTATTATGAAGACTGCAAATGGTAGTTCTTATAATAGCTATCTAGTAAGAGGAAGTGAGGGTGTTGCCATTATGGACACTGTCAAAAAAGAATTTTCCTCTGATTTTTTTGTAAGACTAGAAGCGTTATGTAAATATGAAGAGATAAAATATATTGTGCTACATCATCTTGAACCAGACCATTCAGGTGCTTTGATTGAGCTGATGTCAAAAGCACCATATGCAAAACTTATTATCTCTGGTCGTGCTGTTATGATGCTCAAAGGTTTAGTTAAAACTGATATCGCTTTTGAGGTTGCAAGTACAGGCAAGACTATCTCTCTTGGGGATAAAACAATTGAGTTTTTAAGTACGCCATTTTTGCATTGGCCAGATACTATGAGCTCTTATTTACATGAAGAAAAGATTCTTTTTAGTGGAGATGTATTTGGCTCTCACTATTATGACGAAAGGCTTTACGATGATGAAGTAGGTGACTTTTCGTATGCTTTTAAATATTACTATGACCATATTATGAGGCCGTTTAAACACTATGTGCTTGAGGCTCTCAAATTATATGCCAAGTTTGAAATAAATACTATAGCCCCTTTGCATGGTCCTATTTTACGCTCAAATCCTCAGTTTTATATTGATAAATATGCGAAATGGAGCAGTGAAGCAAAGTTCAGAAAACATCAGTTTGGAAAAAAAATGGTTTCTGTTTTTTACATGTCAAGTTATGATAACACTCAAAAAATGGCTCAAAAAGTGATGCAAGGTGCGGATAAAGTTGAGGGAGTTGTTGCAAGCATGTATGATTTAGCATCATTAGATGAACAAAACATGATAGATTTACTTGAAGAATCAGATGCCATAATAGTTGGTTCGCCAACTATAAACGGCGATGCAGTGAAACCCGCATGGGATTTGCTTTCTTGTATGGCTTATTTGGAGAGTTCTGGAAAAATTGGTGCTGCTTTTGGTTCGTATGGTTGGACTGGAGAAGCTCCAGAGATGTTACATGACCGTATGCGTTGGCTAAAGTTTAGACTTCCCGTAAAGCCACTAAAAATCAAACTCATTCCAACTGAAGATGAATTGATGGATTGTGTTGCTTTTGGTCAAGAAGTAGCAGAGATAACTATGGGAAAAATGGTGGAGATGGAAATATGACAACAGAACATATAAAAATGTATGAAGATATTAAAAATTTATTAGTATCTTATGCGTCAGATGAACAAGCCAAATATGTTTTAGCCCCTTTAGTGGCAAGTACTTCACTCAAGATGAATCATCTTTACCAAGATTTAGGTTTTAAAAATAGAGTAGAGATGGGAAAATTTATGATGACTCATTTTCCAGAACTAGCAAAACAAAAACCAAAAGATAAGTTATGGAAAAAATTTTTATATGAGTGCATAAATTCTATAGCTCCAGCATGTCTTACATGCGATGACCAAGAAACTTGCTTTAGATGCATATTAAGCGAGGCAAGTGCATGACAACACCATCAATATCTACAACAGAATTATACAGACATATTGATACCCTTTTAGACACCGATACACCAGTTTTTATTCACGGAAGCCCTGGAATTGGAAAGTCTTATATTGTGGCAGATGTAGCTAAAAAACATAATCTCGAACTTGTTGATGTTCGTCTCTCACAAATGGACCCAGTTGATTTACGAGGTGTTCCCTCCATTAAAGGTGACCAAACTGTTTGGATGCCACCTGTATTTTTTCCAAAAGATAAAGACTCAAAAGGGATTTTATTTTTAGATGAACTAAACTCCGCTCCACCTTCGGTTCAAGCTGCTATTTATCAGCTTGTACTGAATCGTAAAATGGGCGAATATGAACTCCCAAAGGCGTGGCGAATTATCTGTGCAGGAAATCGCATAAGTGACAGAGGTGTTGTTTTTCGTCTTCCTACTCCACTTGCAAATCGGATGGTACATCTTCATGTTCAGGCACATTTTGAAGATTTTAAGCTCTTTGCCATTAAAGCTAAAATTCACTCTTTTGTAATAGGCTTTTTAAGTTTTAGACCCGATTTACTCTCAACTGAACCAGTAGTAGAAGATGATGCAAACCCAGCTTTTGCAACACCTAGAAGTTACCATATGCTCTCAAATATTTTAAAAAAGAGTAAGGATATAAATAAAATTATCCCTATCATCTATGGTACAATAGGCTACAGTGCAGGAATTGAGTTTACCTCGTATGTAAAAGTTTATGAAAAACTGCCTGATGTTGAAGCAATTTATAAGGGGGATTATCCTGAGATTGAAAATCAACCAGCACTTTTGTATGCACTTGTTTCTGCGCTTGTAGAATACTTTGATAGTTCAGATAAACATAAAGAGCATCTTTTTATTTTTGCACAAATGCTTCCTACAGAGTTTGGCGTTATGCTCATTAAAGATGTAATTGTAAAAGATGAGTCCCTTGCATTGTTTAGTGCTTTTGATGCATGGTTGGCGAAGTATGGCGAATATATTATCTAAGAAACTAGAAAAGGTACGGATTGGATTTTTATTTGACCATCCGTTTTTGAGTGTACTCGCACTCTCACTCCCCATGCACCTTGGTACAAACTCTCATGAAGTTTTTGAGACAAACGGTTTTACCATTTTTGTTGATGAAGAAAAAGCACAACATCTAAGCGAACAGCATCTCAAATATATCTATGCACACACTTTGTTGCATGTCGTTCTCAAACATGCATTTCGTAAGGGCGAGAGGGAACATAAAACTTGGAACAGAAGCAGTGACATTGTTGTCAATCTTTTGATGAGTGATTTCCAAAGAGTTGGTGAACGACCAAAAGATGAAGTGATGTTAGAGAAATTTCGTGACAAAAGTGTAGAAGAAGTTTACAATGCACTTCATCAAGAAGTTCAAGATGGCGAGGGTACGCCTGATGAAGAAAATGCTACAGAGCAAAAACTAGACATCATAGAAAATGAAGGGGATACAAGTGTTGCTCAAGAGGAACTCGATGCACTTATTATTCAAGCTTTAGGAGTTGCTCAAAAACAGGGAAATACTCCCTCCTCATTTTTGGAAGTTATCCGTGAAGTGACCCGTCCAAAAATAGATTTAGAAACTTTATTACACACCTATTTAATAGAGAGTTTTTTTGATAAAGTAACTGATTTTTCAAGACCAAACCGCCGTTTTATCCATCAAAATCTTTACTTGCCAGGATACAAAAGAGAAAAAAACCGCATCAATCTTTACATTGCACTTGACCGCTCTATGAGCATTAGCACCGATATTTTTTCAAAATTTTTAGGGATTATAGATTCAGTTCTGCGAATAAGTTCAGACTTTAGTGTGACTGTTGTCCCTTTTGACGAAAGTGTTGATGAAAATAGTGTTGTCATGTACGATTCACAGAGTGTTAAACCGCCTGAAGTTGCATTCGCAAAAGGGAATGGCGGGACAGAATTTAGCGCTGTAATAGAGTATCTTAAAGATAAAAATTCATTTGAAAGTACACTTATGGTTTTGAGTGATGGCTTTTTTAAAGTTGAGCGTGCTTCTGAGATGAATACACTCTTTTTAATCAGTGAAAAGAAAAACATGAAAAGGTTGGAACAATATGGCGACATCTTTTACTTTGACCTATAAAGAGGAGATTGAAGCACTCCAAGAATTTAGTGATTATGAAGAGAGAGGCGATTTGATTTATCTCAACCATGAAGACGATGAAGCAAGATTGGAGTGGGCATTTTACAGACCATCAGGTTCCCATCCGCATCAAGTAGCTGATAAAAATCACTTAGTTGCTATTATGGCCTTTAATCACTCTAGGCTTAGTCCGCTCAAACGATTTAGCATAGTAAATCCAGAAGTTATAAGAGATGATGCTTTACGAAATAAAATCAGAAACCGAAGTAGAATGCTTTTTCGTGCCATGGTAGATGATGATTTCAAAGAATTAGTAGCAGTTTTGGAGATGTATCCGATGTTTTTTGATTTGGCGTATGATCAGATGATAAATGGTCGTATTTGGAATGATAACTATGCAAATCCGCTCTATGCCTCGATGTTTTTAACTTTAGCACAGAGTAAACTTGATGATAAGCTCTTAGTAGGATTAAAACGAAGATTGCAACCTATTGGAGAATTTAATATCGATGAAGCTAAAGAGTATTTAAACAAACTTCATATTCAAGTACAAAACTTGCATATAATAATTAAAGTGCATTATGCAAATGAGTTCCAAGTTTGGTTGAATAGTAAAACTTTACATCCATTACAAAAAGTCATTTGGCAAAAGCATATCAATATTTTAAAGGACATTCTATGAGCAGTGTTATTAAAAGTGTTATGAAAGCTATTTACAATTTGAGTGATGAAGATAATTATAATCTCTACGATGCTGATGATATAGCTGAATATCTTGGACTTAGAAAAGAGGTAGTAGACCAAACTATTACCACTCTTTTTGAAGGTGGATTTCTTGGAGAGTGTATGAATCTTCATGATGATGGCATTGAAACTTTTTATTTAAAAGATAAAGCAATTGATATGGTAGAAGGTAATTAAAAATACTGGTGTGTTGATGAAAAAAACTCAAGGCATATACTCAAGTAAACTCAAAAAACTAGTTTTTATAATTGGAATTTTCCCTATATTATGAAGTTGGGAGCCGATAAGTAATAATAAATTTTATGCTTTTTCAATTTACATGAGTATAGTTTGGCTAACATCTTAGCTTCTAATCCTTATTTTAAGGGTTATTTGCAAGATGAAAGAATGAACATGGAGATACTACAAAAATGTAGGTTTTCGATATTTTTCTATGAAAATTTGAACTCTTTTGCGTCAAGCGCTGTAAAGTTGCGATTTGCAATATTTTCTAAAAATACTGTCGCATAAGAACCTTTTGGCAGTGAAAAAGTAACCTTGAGCACATTGAAATGCTTATTGTAATTAAAGACAATATCTTTTGGAAAAACTAAAGCTTCTCTTCTTAAACCTTTTTCATATAAAAATTCATCATCATATTTTTTTTCTATCTCTCTTGCCTCATCACGGGCACGAAAAACATCTGTGCCACACAATAATCCCGTAGGAACAACTTTTTTTTCTGCAACATCTTTTATAGGCTTCTCTTTTGGAGTAAACAATTTACCTTCATTTGTCAAATATACATCTCCATCAAGCAACATGAATTTGCCGTCATTCTTTTCACGACTTAAAATCACACGCTCTTTTAACCATTCATTAAAAAACACACTCTGATAAATAGAGATTAAAAACTTTTTTAATTTTGCATCTTTAACAAATAAATCCCCTTTTATCATCTCTTTTGCCTGATTAATACTATCCTCATCCCGTCCAAATCTCTGATACCCAAAATAGTTTGGAAGACCTAGCTGTTCAGACTTTCTAGCTATTTTTTCTATCCTCCCTACCTCTATGTTGTCTACCTCATAAAGGGTTATGCTAAATCTATTTCCAGCTAAATCCCCCATTCTAATAGAGTGCGTATGCTTAGTTTTTTTGAGTATTTTTATCTGAGGATGTCTAAATTTCTTCAAACTATTTTCAAACTTTGCCTCTACCGAAATGTATTGCGTTGTTGTTGCATGTTTATCTTTTAACCCTGCATAGCCAATTTTTTCAGCCGATATATTTAAAAACTCTGCAAATGCTGCAATCATATCCCATGTAGTAAGTTCAACTTTTTTTACATGCAAAACTATAAAGTTTCCTTTGCCCTTAAACTCACCCAATGGAATCTCATCGACTATAAAGTCTTTCTCATTTTGTACAAACTTAAATTGTATCTCTGGGTTTTCATGTAAATATTCTCTTTGTTTCATTGTTTCCTCTTTTTTTTAAATTTAATAAAAATTAGCATAATTTAAAACAGCTAAAAACTATTTGAATTGATGCGTATACTTGCGTAGTAAGTGAAGTTTTTGTTGGTGCTATGCTTCTGAGTGTAATACAATCACGCACCTTACTGTCTTTCTCTGTCTTGTGGGGCGTTTCTCTCAATCCGATTTTTGAATATTTGTGAGTATTGTTTTTATTAGATTGACATTTTACAATATCTTATATTAATATTAAGATTTTTCAATTTGCTTGCGTATGTATGTATGTAAATCCGATGACTTTAAATAAAAAATTAAAAATAAATAAAAATACACATATAAAACTTTATTCAAGTCTTAAAAATTTATGATTCGAGATAGTCTAATAAATACGAAGAGGTAATGGCTCAAAAACATCTCTTTTTCCTATTTTTAGGGCATAATTGATTCTTTTATTGTTACGCTGATAGAAATCATATTTATAATAGAAGTTGAACTATTATGATGATTCAAAAATATCTAAAATAAACCGATCTGAGTTTTGACAATATCGCTTGATTCTTGCCATAGTCAATGGTTTTTTAGTTTGTGTTCCATCAACTTCTATTTTTTGACCTTTATACTTATTAAAGAAGAGCTGATAGAGATTAATAGCAAAACTTCTAAGTATGGAGATACTAAAAGGATTAATGTAAGCGATGTGAGCATCTTCTTTAGTAAGCATATCTAAATGGTAATGGTATGTCTCGACGCCCCAATGTTTTATTATCATTTTTCCAAATGCCAGTGCATCTTGTTGAAAATTAGCTATTAACCATTGATCAGTTTGTTTAACATCGCCTGTAGTTGGGTTTGTTGTTGTTTTTGTTATTTTGATAATTGATTGAATATTGTCAAAATTACTGTCGTGCATGACAATATTACATGATGGATTTTGATATACATCAACTCTACGCTCTACCTGCTTATTTCCTTCTGTCTTATGACCTGCTTCTTGATGAAAACTTGTTGAATAGCTAAATCTCTGGGCCGTTTCAATAGCCTTATTCATCAGATTTTTTTGATTACCTTTGAGTTTTGCAATATAAAATTTTTTACCACTATTGATTTTATTTAAAACTTCATGTTGTGTCATTAATGCATCAAATGAAAATATTTGCCCTTCATCACAAAAAAGTTCATTTTCTTCCAATTCTTCTTTAAATGCAGGTATTTCACTCTTTTTGTCATCTCCTATAAAACGATGACCTATGACAATTTTACTTTCTTTATCTAAAAAATTTAGTATTGATTTATGTTTTGTCTCACTATATTGCCCATTCGTGTCACTTCCATTGAGATACTTTCCATCAACTGCAATATGCTTACTTAAAATAAATGGTTTAAAATAATCCCTAAATATAGTCTCAAGCTCATTGTTATCGACATTAATGAGAATCCGATGCAATGTCGATTCAGATGGTATATCCATCTTTTCTTTTTCAAAAAGTTTTAAAAAAAGTGAGTTTGTTCGATTGAATTCCATCCAGTCATGGAGCTCTTCAAATGTAGTTTTGCCTTTCAGCAATCCGAATAATGTAAGAAAAAGAACTTCTCCTAATGGATAAATAATTTTTGCTGTATGAACTCTAAAATCTTTGATAGTTCCAAGTTTTTTTAGTAGTTCTCTCTTTTGTTGATATTTCATAAAATAATTCCTTGTTTAAATACTTTATAATTAAGCATTTATCGAGCCATATTGACTTTTTTAAAGCTTAATTATTTCTTGAGAGATTTTTAAAAGTCATCGGATTTACATGCTATTTGGGTGCTGAATGGTTACCAATTTTCATTCCTTAAGCATTAACTGTTCCAGTATGAATCGACCGTGGGATACAAACTTATTTTTATTGAACATTAACAAAAGTCTGCTATAATTCCACTTCTTTGGGGCTGAC
>CAMCYC010000032.1 GCA_945883795.1 Sulfurimonas crateris
TATCAAAAATATAATTTAACAGATGAAGAAATAGCATTTATAGAATCCATGATTCGCCCAATGGATTAAACCATGTCTAAAGATTTTTTTCCAAAACGGCTTGATGTAAATCCAACTATTTATGCTTATGAACTCATCGGAGTAAACGATAAAAAAGGGTTGCTCAAAATTGGTTACACAGACCGAGATGCAAAGATAAGAATCAAAGAACAAATTGGAGCAACACATCTCAAATATAAAATAGTATTTGAACGAACTGCTATGAAAAATGATGGAAGCTCTTTTAGTGACCATGATATTCACCGTTATTTGAGAAAAAAAGGGTTTAAAAATCCAGAGGGTGAATGGTTTGCATGTTTACTCAAAGATGTAGAAATTGCTTTTGAAGCACTCAAAAGTGGCGAAAAAAACGAAGAAAACAGAACACTCAATTTTGGAATGCGACCAGAACAACAAGAAGCCATAAACAAAACAGTACAATATTTTAGAAGTTACAAACAAGAAAATCCAGACAAAACACCCCACTTTTTGTGGAATGCCAAAATGCGATTTGGAAAAACTTTTGCCACTTATCAATTGGCTCTTAAAATGGGTTGGACAAAAATTTTGGTGCTTACTTTTAAACCTGCTGTACAAAATGCATGGGAAGAAGATTTAAATTCACATATTGATTTTAAAGGGTGGCAGTTTATTGCTAAAAATGGGTTGAGGTATGAAGAAGCCGACAAAACAAAACCGTTTGTTTGTTTTGGCTCGTTTCAAGATTTTTTGGGCAAAAATAGTGTTGGTGGGATAAAAGCAAAAAATGAATGGGTTCATTCTACTAATTGGGATTGTGTTGCTTTTGATGAATACCATTATGGAGCATGGCGAGAAAATGCCAAAGAACTTTTTGAAGCCGAAGATAAAAAAGAGCAACAGTATGCACAAGGCGAAGGGCTAGATTTTTTTGAAGAAGAAAACATGCCAATTACCACAAATAGTTATTTGTATCTCTCTGGCACACCATTTCGTGCTATTGCCACAGGAGAATTTATAGAAGAACAAATTTTTAATTGGACTTATACAGACGAACAAAGAGCCAAAGAAAATTGGCAAGGGGAAAATAACCCTTACGCTTCACTCCCTAGAATGCTCATGCTTACCTATCAATTACCAGATTCAATTAAAGAGATAGCACAAGGAGGAGAGTTTAATCAGTTTGATTTAAACATCTTTTTTTCTGCAAAAGGGGAAAATGAAAAAGCAATTTTTACCTACGAAACAGAGGTGCAAAAATGGCTTGATTTGATTCGTGGTTCGTATGCACAAACTTCTATTGATAATTTAAAATTGGGTGCAAAAAAACCACCTATGCCTTTTTCTGATGGAAGGCTTTTGAATTTGCTTTCACATACTTTTTGGTTTTTGCCAACTGTTGCTTCATGTTTTGCTATGAAAAATCTTCTCCAAAAACGACAAAATCTTTTTTATCATGATTATTCTATTGTAGTGAGTGCTGGTAAAAATGCAGGAATAGGAGTTGAAGCTTTGCCTCCTGTTTTAAAAGCGATGGATAATCCACTTCAATCAAAAACAATTACACTTTCATGTGGCAAACTTACAACGGGTGTATCTGTAAAACCTTGGAGTGCAATCTTCATGTTAAGAAATTCATCAAGTCCAGAAACTTACTTTCAAGCTGCTTTTAGAGTGCAAACTCCATGGACTATCAAAAATCCAGATGGAAAATCTCCAAATAAAGTGGATATTATAAAAGAGGAGTGTTATGTTTTTGATTTTGCACCCGATAGAGCATTGAGACAAATTGCAGAATATAGCACCCGTTTGAGTGTGAATGAATCTAATCCAGAAAAACAAGTAGCAGAATTTATAAATTTTTTGCCTGTTTTGGCGTATGATGGAAGTTCCATGAAACAAATTGATGCAACGGGAATTCTTGATATGGCAATGAGTGGCACAACAGCAACACTTTTGGCAAGAAGATGGGAAAGTGCTTTGCTTGTGAATGTGGACAATAACACTCTTGCAAAATTGATGTCAAGCCAAGATGCCATGAAAGCATTAATGAATATTGAAGGTTTTAGAACACTGAATCAAGATATAGAAACGATTATCAACAAATCAGAAGCAATCAAAAAAGCAAAAAAAGAAGCAAACGAAAAAGAACTCACAAAAAAAGAAAAAAAAGAACTTACAGAGGAGGAAAAAGAGTATAAAAGTAAACGAAAAGAGATTCAAGAAAAGCTTATAAAATTTGCAACAAGAATCCCTGTTTTTATGTATTTGACGGATTATAGAGAGCGAAGTTTAAAAGATGTAATTACACAACTTGAACCCTCTTTATTTAAAAAAGTAACAGGTTTAAATGTAAAAGATTTTGAGCTTTTGGTAAGTTTGGGTGTTTTTAATAGCGGACTTATGAATGATGCAGTTTATAAATTTAAACGCTATGAAGATGCAAGTTTGGAATATATTGGGATAAGTAAACACTCTGAAGATAAAATTGGTCTCTTTGATACAGTTATTTCTGGAGATGATTATAATATTATAAAATAAAAAGGGGAAAAAATGGCAAAAAAAATATATCAAATGAAAATTTCTATACAAGGTGCAAAACCACCTGTTTGGAGAAGAGTTCTGTTGGCATCAACTATAACTTTTGAGGAATTACATGAGATAATTCAAATAATTTTTAACTGGGGAAGTTATCATTTGTATGAGTTTTCTGGAAAATATGCTAACTATAAAACAAGTGAAGAATTAAAACACAATGAGATGTATTCACTTTTTGGACGACAATCATCGTATGATATGAGTAAAGTTCAAATAAACAAAGAGTTGAAAAATCCAAAAGATAAAGTTTCTTATACTTATGATTTTGGAGATAGTTGGGAACATATTATTTTACTTGAAAAAATTGTACCTTATGATGAAACGATACAATATCCAATATGCACAGCTGGAAAAAGAAATGGACTATTGGAAGATTGTGGTGGAATTTATAGTTTTAATTTGATTGTAGATTCGATAGAAAATCCAACATCAGAGAATCAATATTTTTTGGATGAAGATGATGAACATTATTTTAAAGATTTTGACCCAAAAGAGTTTGATAAAAATTTAATAAATATGAGATTAATGCTCATGAATGATGACATATAAATAATTTAAAAGGAATTTTTTAAGATGGCAAAGTGTTTAATGTGTAATGCAGTAAAGGGTAATATGTTGGTCCACTTGATGGAATTAGAGTTATCTAAATGGTAGTAAAACAATACGGCACAACTCTCTGGGGAGATGAATTTTTAGAAGCAATAGAGCGTTCAACTGATTCAGGACGCTTAAGTCGTGGTAAAACTTATGCAAACACTGGTAAAGTTTACGCTGTTGAACTTGACAAAAACGGAATTAACGCAAAAGTAAAAGGAAATTTTTCCCCTTTTTATAAAGTGTCAATGGCTTTTGAGATTTTGAATAATGAGCAAAAAAATACAATAATCAAATTTATAGATGCAAATCCTTTTGTGTTGGCATCTATCATGAAAGGTTCTTTGCCTTTAGAACTTATGCAACTTGCTAAAGATTCTGGGATAAAGCTTTTTTCTAATTTTAAAATGAAGTGTAATTGTTTTGATTTTGGGGGAAGCCGTGCATGTAAACATATCGCTGGACTTTATTTTATGTTGGTAAAGGAGATAGATAAAAACCCTTTTATCCTTTTTAGCCTTAGAGGGCTTAACCTAATTGAACACTATGGAATCAAAGAGGATTTGACAGTGGTGTATCCTCTTAAAATAGAGTATCTTGAGAATAAAAGAACCGAAGATATTTCACAAGAGATAACTCTTTTAAAATTTGATAATTTTAAGAGTTTTATCCTCTCCATGCTAAGTGATAATCCGCCATTTTCAGATGTGAATTATAAAGAAGTTTTGGAAGAGTTTTATACAAAAACGACTAAAGAACTCCCCTTGCTAATTTCTCCTATTTACAGTGAAAATATTGAAAAGATTCAAAGAATTTTACAAGAATCAGATATCTCTTATGAGATGGACAAAGATATTTATGGTGGTGTTTTTAAAATAAAGAATCCACTTTTAAAAGATGAAACTGTTTTGGCCATGTTTGAAGGGTATAAAATGTTTTTTAAAGAGGACTTGATTTTAAAGACACAAACCATGTTTAATCTTTTTATCTCTTTTGAAGATGACCATGGAAGTGCCTCTTACAAATATCTTTTTTATCTCTTTCGAGTAGCTTATATTTTACTTGAAAAAAATGGTTTTATTCCAGCAGTTATGGAGGGTAAAAATGAGTTAAACATTATTTATAAGCCTCTTGAATCAATAAGCAGTGTCAATGAACAGTTAAACTCTTTATCTCTTATTGCTCCAAAAATGGTGCTTTTGGATAAAAAATATTTAACACAAAGAAGCGGAACAACTTTTTTACTAAGTGCTATTTTAAGTGATTTTGTACCTCTCATGAAGTTCATGCACAAAAAGCAAAAAAACAATCCTCCAGCTATCTCTTACACTTTTTTTCAAGCAAAAAAGCTCAAAACACAAGAGTTTGAGTATCGAAATTTAGCGTATACCATAAGCAACTATTTTGGAATATTTGACATTATAAAGAGTGAATATTCTTATAAAATTTTTATAGATAAAGAGGATGAGGATTACTCATTTTTGATAGTAGTCAAAGATAAAAAAAGCCAAAAAGAGGTAAGTTTATCTCAAAGTTTAAAGCTCTTTAATAAGATGCAGATATTGAAATTTTTATCTTTTTTGCAAGATTTTTTACCACAACTGCATTCACTTATCAATCAAGAAAGTGTGATTTTGCATGAGAGTGATTTGGAACAGTTTTTACTTCGCACAGCAACTATCATCTCAAATTTAGGGGTTGAGATAATTCTACCAAAAGAGCTTAGAAACCTTCTTAAGCCAAGACTTTCTTTGAGCGTAAAATCAACAAGTAAAAATCTTAAATCATTTTTCACTTTGGATGGGATGCTCGAATACGATTGGCAATTATCAATTGGTGATGAGCAAATTAGTATCAAAGAGTTTGAAGAGTTGGTTAAAAACGGCAAAGAGCTTATACGGTTTAAAGATAATTTTGTGGTTATTACTCCCGAAGAAGCAAAAGCGATGTTTGCTCAGATTAACAAAAAAGCAAAGCTTACTAAATTTGATATTTTACAAGCAAAACTTAGTGGAGATGCTTTTTTTGATGCAGATTTAGAACAATTTTTTGATGATATTTTCACCCCAAGAGATGTGCTAATTCCACTCTCTTTACAAGCAAATCTACGAGACTATCAGCTTAGAGGATTTCGATGGAATATCAATAATCTTCTCAACGGTTTTGGCTCAATTTTAGCCGATGACATGGGACTTGGAAAAACTATTCAGGCGATTGCAACAATTTTGTATCTCAAAGAAAATGGATATATCAAAGAGAATATTTTAGTAGTAGTGCCAACTTCTTTACTTAATAACTGGGAAAAAGAGTTGCAAAAGTTTGCACCAACTTTGAGCTATTTCTCTTTTTATGGTGCAAAAAGGGTGATGCAAAAAGCAGATGTTATTATTACCACTTATGATTTAGTGCGAAGAGAACAAGAATTATTTAAAAAAGAAAAAATTGATTGTCTTATTATAGACGAAGCACAAAAAATCAAAAACGCATCTACAGAGATAAGTAAAGCGGTAAAATCGCTCAAAGCGAAATATAAAATTGCTTTGAGTGGAACTCCTGTGGAGAACAACTTGAGCGAACTTTGGAGTATTTTTGACTTCTCACTACCAAAATATCTTAAAACTCTCAAAGAATTTACCCTCAATTATGCCAAAGATATTGAGATACATAAAGATTTGGATAAAGTTAAAAAGCTCAAAAAAATTACAGCACCGTTTATGCTCAGACGACTCAAAATTGATAAAGATATTATCTCAGATTTACCAAAAAAAATAGTGATAGACGAGTATGCTACCATGACAAAAGCACAAGCTAGTTTATACCAAAGTGTGGTTGATGAAACAATGGAACAGATTGAGAATACAAATGATAAAGGGCTAGTATTTAAGCTAATAATTTCACTTAAACAGATTTGTAATCATCCAAGAAATTTTGATAAAATAAGTCAAAATAGTGTAGCCCTCTCAGGTAAAACTGAACTCCTCATGACACTTCTTGAAAATATTATGGTTCAAGATGAAAAGGTTTTAATCTTTACGCAATATACACAGATGGGTGATATGTTGGTTGAGTTGATACAAAAAGAACTTTTAACTAGACCTCTATATTTACATGGCTCCATGACAAAACAACAAAGAGATGAAGCGGTTGAATTATTTCAAACTGATAGCCGATACAAAATTTTTGTTTTATCATTAAAAGCGGGTGGAGTAGGGTTAAATCTCACCGCTGCAAACCATGTAATCCACTATGATTTGTGGTTTAATCCAGCGGTTGAAAACCAAGCAACAGACAGAGCATTTAGGATAGGGCAAGAGAAAAATGTAACAGTCCACAGACTTATTACCCAAAATAGTTTTGAAGAAAAAATTGATAAGATGATAAAATCAAAACAGGAACTTTCAGACTTAAGTGTAAACATAGGGGAAAGTTGGCTCAAAGACATGGATAAGGATGAACTGAAGAGTTTGTTTCGTTCATGAAAAATATAAATAAAGGAAGTAAATGTTAGAACTATTTAAAAAAGAAAAAAGTTTTTTAACAAGAGCTAAAGAGCAAAGTTCTTTAAAATATGCGATTCGATTTAGTGGTGTTGGGGCTTATTTGGAAGTTTGCGATAATAAGCTTCATGTGATTAAAGATATTGATTTTCGTGTTTATAATGGACTTGATAGAGAGATATTACAGTATATAGAACACACAAATGAAGAGGAGTTTTTTAATGTTAATTGGGAAAGTGAAGTAGAACATACTTATCTGAATAAACATGTAAGACTTTTAGAGCTTTTACGAGAATATGGCAAAGTTTATATTACAGATGGTTCTGAAATTAGTTTTGAAAGTGGTGTGTTTGGTGTAGAACTTGTTTTGATAAAAAAAGGTACAGAGTTTATTGCATTTGCGAAAATAAATTCTCATAATGAGTTCCAATTTATTAGCTCAAGTTATGTTTTAGTTGAAAATAAAATATTACAGATAAAAAATATTGGTGAGAATTTTAATAAACTTAAAAACTTTGATACAGTGATAAAAGAGGAAAAGTTAGAAGAGTTTCTTACTATTTTATTTACTCATTTTGAAAACATAGATATCAGATATGAAGATTATCAACTTGAATTTAAAGATGAAAAACGACTTATTAAACCAGCTGTAATTCTTGAAAAAATTACAACTGAAAATGAACTTATCTTACGCATTTCAGCAACAGTTGGAAAACTTAGCCCTGAATTTTTTAATGATTTTAACATCTCAAAAATTGTGCTTATAAATGAACTTGAAAAAAATATTGCAATTTATGAATGTGATTTTAGTGATGTTTTTGAAATTTATGGAACTATCTTCGCTAAACTCAATGCTCTAAAACGCTCTTTAAAAGGGAGTAATTTTAGTGAAGAAGATGGACTTTTTGTAATAGATGAGGCTTTAAGCCGTGAATTTATTTTAAATAATTTACAAACTATTCTGGAAAAAGCGGAACTTTTTGGAAGTGAGAAATTAAAGTCTTACAAATATAATGTCATGAAACCAACTTTAAATGTCTCGTTTAAAGATAAGATAGATTTCCTTGATGGTGACGATGTAACTGTGACTATTGGCGATGAAAGTTTTAATGTTTTTGACATGATTAATCTTTATAAAAAACACTCCTATATTCCATTGAGTAACGGTGATAAATCTATCATAGACAAAGCGTATATCTCACGATTGGAACGAATCTTTAAAAAAGATGGTAAAAAGATTAAAATCTCATTTTTTGATTTACCAGAGATTGAAGATTTAATCCATGAGAAAGAACAAAAAATATTTAAAAGTTCTCGAAGTTTTTATGAGGGTTTTAATGATTTAAAATCATCCAAATCAAAATTACCAAAATTGGGTGAAGTGGTCATGAGAGATTATCAAAAAGATGGAGTACGATGGTTGAAATATCTGTATGACAACAATTTTGGTGGATGTTTAGCTGATGACATGGGACTCGGTAAAACACTTCAAGCTATCTCTCTTTTGTCATTTGTTTATCCAAAAACAAAAATGCCATCATTGATAGTTATGCCTAAAAGTCTTTTGAATAACTGGCAAAAAGAGCTAGAAAAGTTCAATCCAGAGATATCATTTTATTTGTATTATGCAACGAATAGGGATGTGAGTGAGTTTAAAAACTATAATGTAATTCTTACCACTTATGCACTTGTGAGAAATGATATAGAGCAGTTACAAGAGATAGAGTTTGACACAATTATTTTGGATGAATCTCAAAATATCAAAAATATTGAGTCTCAAATCTCCAGAGCAGTGATGCTTTTAAATGGTAAACATAAATTTGCACTCAGTGGAACTCCTATTGAGAACTCTCTTTTTGAACTTTATTCTCTTTTTAGATTTATCAATGCGGGACTTTTTTCTACTGTGAATGACTTTAAAAGAGATTATGCTGTGCCTATTCAAAGTGATGCAAATGAACAAGTAGCAAAAATTCTTAAAGCGAAAATATCACCATTTTTACTTCGCCGTTTAAAACAAGATGTACTCAAAGATTTGCCATCAAAACAAGAGCAAATTATTTATGTAGATATGGACGAAGCACATAAGAAATTTTATAACCAAAAACGGGATTATTATAAACAAATTTTAGACCAACAAATCTCCATGAATGGAATAGAGAAATCAAAATTCATCATCCTTCAAGCGTTTAATGATTTAAGACAAATTGCTTCTGCTCCAGAGCTTAAAAGTGATAATGCAATCACTTCATCTAAGATAGAAAACCTTTTTGAGATGCTTGAAGATATTATTTTGAATAATCATAAAGTGCTTATTTTTGCTAACTTTTTGGGTTCGCTTGACCTTATTAGTGAAAAAGCAAATGAGCTTGGATATGAGCATCTTCTCATGACGGGAAGCACACGAAACCGTCAAGAACTTGTAGATAAATTTCAAAATGACAAAAAAATTAAACTCTTTTTATTAACGCTCAAAGTGGGTGGAGTAGGATTAAATCTTACAGAAGCTGATTATGTATTTATCTTTGACCCATGGTGGAATAAATCTGCTGAAAATCAAGCGATAGATAGAAGCCATAGAATGGGGCAACAAAATACTGTTTTTGCCTATAAAATGATAACAAAAGGGACGATTGAAGAGAAAATTTTGGAACTCCAATCTCAAAAGCAAGATATGACGGATATGATAATAAGTGGTGACGAGGGTGGACTCAAACAGCTTAGTTCTTCAGATTTAGATTATATTTTAGGATAATTTGATGGATATCATATCTCAAAAATACATATATTTAGACCAAACTCTTTTATTTTCTTTAGCTCAGAAATATCATATTCCAGTTTTGGTTACTTATTCACAAAAAACATTAGCTTTAACAATAATTCCAGAAGCTCTTTTAAATGAAAAGTTTTTAAAAGAGTTTTACAAAAGACTCAATATAAAAGAGCAGAGAATTTTAAAATATATTGTTCATTATAATGGAAAAGATTTTCAGCATGATATAAAAGAAAAATTCAAATTTAATATTGAGGTGATGAGAAGGAATAAGCAAATTGTATATGTTTGGTGGTTAGAGCTTCTTGTATATAAAAATAATATGGAACCAAGTATTAAGGAATGTTTTTTAAAGTTCTTACAGCCTATTGACAATTCGCAAACCAATGAAAAAATACGCACTCAAAACCTTTCTCATAAAATTTCAGTTGAAGATATCACAGAAGTAACAATAGACAAATTTCTATCTAATGGTAAAGAGTTGTCTCAAAAATTGAGTCAGAGTCAACCTTTTGAGAGTACAGTTATCTTCAAAATAATTTATATATTTTGTAAAAATGAAAAAATTCATGTAACACAAAAGGGGATTCTTACAGTAAAAAGTTTAAAACTTTTAGAAGAAAATTTATCTCTTGAGTCTGATTCGATTCTTTGGTTTTTCAATTTTTTAATAAAGTTTAATTATATTTATCAAGAAAAGATAATGCTTCCATCAAAAACTTTTGATAGAGTGATGCAAAAAAATGACGCAGAAGCGATGAAAGATATTTTTACGGCTTACATGAATTTCTCTGAGCAGTACGAGTTTGCATTTCTCCCTTTTGTAACTTTTCGTAGCAATGGGCGGTTGATACAAAATCTGAGAGAAGAAATTATCTATATAATAAAACAAAAAAACATAAATAAATGGATTAGTATTGATTCTATTGTTGATTTGATTCCTATTAATAGTAATACTTTAAGCCAGATAATGAATGAGGGGAGATACGGATATTATTTTTCTAATGAGAAAGGTTATGATACAAGATATGATAAGTTAGAAGATTTAAGATTGGTTCTTCGTTATTTTATAAAAGTTTTTATTGGAATTTTAAGTTATTTAGGTGTTTTCAATTTAGCAAAAACACCATTTTTTGTTTATGCAAAAGAAGAATTCTCTTATAATATTCAACGCCATCCTAAGGAATTTAATAATATAGAGTATTTTAAAATATCAGATTTAGGTAAATATATTATTGGTCTGAGTGATACTTTTGTCACTACAAATGATTTTACACTCTCTTTGAACTCTTATTCATTAGAGATTAAAGTAAATAATCCTAATAATTTTTCAGAGATGTTTTTGGCAAATATAGCCTTAAAAATCACAGATACAAAATATAAAGTGGATATTAAAACTTTTATGCAAAATATCAATACAGTTGCTGAATATAAAAATATGAAAGAGAGCTTTATTAAAAAGTGTGACCAACTTTTAGAAAATTGGGAACATTTTTTTGAAAGTTTACAAGAGCGAATGGAGGGTACAAAAGTTGTAAATCAAAATAGTGTTTTGATTAAATTACAAAATAATAAAGAGTTGCTCAGGCTTATTACCACCCATGAAAAATTAAAGACAAAGGTTTTAAAAGCTGATAATTTACATATAGTTGTCTTAAAAGATGATTTACCTTCTGTGAAAAAAACATTGAAAGAACATGGAATTTTAATATGATAAATTTTATAAGTATAAGTGTAGTTGAATTACAAGAGATATTGACAGATTGTACACAAAAAGAGTTGTTTGAGCTTATGAATTATACAGATGATGTGATTGACAAACAGGATTGCCTCCCTTTTGATGTGAAAAAAAAATACTCTCTACGAAAAGAGTTGTTAGTCAATTATATAGTTTCTATTTTTATGAGTAAAAATAGTGTATTGAATATTTATCAAAAACTTATGAGTACTGAAATATCCAAATATGTTTATCAGAAACTGATTTGGGAAACAGACTCTTTTCCCTCCTCTGAAATTGTGAAAAGATTTGATTATAGATTCAAAAATAAACCTTCATCTTATTATGAGGATGAACAATCAAATCTTACAGATGAATTATCTCTTGTTTTAAGAACGATAACGAGGTATTATCAAAAATTAGACAGACTCTCTTTGAATCCAAAATTTAAAAAAATACTTAAATTAGTAACTCCAATACCACAAGATTATGATTTAGAACCTATTGAAAATATTGTTAAAACAAAATATAGCTATTCAAATGAAGAGAATATTTTACACTTTATAACGACTATAGAAAATATGTTAAAAAGTAATCTCGTAGAGTTTGGTAAATCAAATGAGAAACCACTTCTTAAAAGTCTGAATATATTGAAAACTTCTACAACAATACAAGAATTTTATAACCAGACAGGATTAAACTCTCTTGCAACAGACATGTTGACACGAAGTTTTTATTTTTATTATAAAGCAATTAGAAATTTTGAAAAGCTAGAGCAAGATACGCTTAAAAATTTTATATCTATTCAATTCAAAGATAATTTTTCTTTTTTTATCACAAGAATTTTTTTGGCACATTTAAAGAATGTGCGATATGACAGTTACTATTCAAAGCAAAAAGAGCTTTTTACAACTGTGCATAAAATTATAGATATGATGCCAAAAGAGAGTTTTGTAAGTGTAAAAAATATTATAAATTTTTGTAAATATCGAGATTTAAAGGTGGATATTGAGGTAAAAGATAAGGTGAACGAGTACTATTTAGAAACTGATAAAGGAGAAGGAGTTGATGGATATTCATACTACGATGCAATTGCATACGAGCCAACAATAAAAGCTTCTTTATTTTATTTAGGTGCTTTAGGTTTGTTGGAGCTAGAATATAATGACCTTATTTCCGCCTATAATATATCTGCTAAAGGGAAACTTTATATTTCACCATGGGACTCGCTTGAGTATGTAAAACTTACAGAACTTGGAAAATATGTTTTTGATTTTAGTAAAAGTTATAGTTATGAAAAAAAAGAGTACAAAAATAAAAATGTTAAATTTGATGAATATAAGCCAATTATTACAGTCGATAATGATGTGATTATGCTAGCTAAACTCGAACAATTTACTGAAAAATATGCTGATAATAAATATATTGTAACTCATGCGAAAGTCTTTAAAGATTGTAATACTGTAAAAGATTTAGAGCGTAAAATAGAAGCATTTTATAGGCAAATAGAGTCAAATCCACCTCAAGTATTTAAAGATTTCTTTGAAGAGATAAAGCAAAATGCAGGGTTACTAAACAAAGATACCAAACATTTTATAATAGAGTTAAAGAATAATAAAAAGCTTTTAAACCTTTTCATGACAAACAAAAAACTCCAAGAGATAGTGATAAAAGCACAAGGATATAGAGTGATAATAGAAAAAGAAAATCTGCCAAAATTGACTAGGATAGTTAAAGACAATGGCTTTTTTATTGATTTTTAATTTTTAAATATAGGAGAAGAGATGGAGAATGTGACAATAGAAGAAAATGCACTTTTTAACAATGAGAATGTAAAAAGTGATGCAAAAATAGAGAGTTCTTTTTCAACTAAACACATAAAGATTACACAGGCAACCATTGCACTTTTAAGTTTATTGAAGTTATCATTACCAGTTTTTTATTGTGATATTATTGATAATCAAAAGAGGTTTTAAGTGAAGAAAATTAAAAATGTAACGATTAAGAATTTAAAAATACTTAAAGATGTAACACTCGAATTGGGCGATTTAACACTTATTACGGGTGCTAATAGTAGTGGGAAGTCAACATTTATACAGGCTTTATTATTGTTAAAGCAGAATCAGGAAAGTTTGAAATTAATAAGTAATAATAAATTAATTGAAAAATCAATCAATAAAAAAGATTATCCTGAGATAAATAAGGTAGTCATGAAAATGCTTAATGATAGTAAAAATATTCAAATAAATTTAAATGGTGATTATATTCAACTTGGTGATAAAAAAGACCTCTTTAATGAAACAGTTTACGAAGAAGATATAGTAATTGAACTCAATATTGATGAACTTGGTTTATATAAAGTTATATGTAATTATAAAAATTTAACTATCGCTATAGATTCCAAAATGCCATCAGAAACAATAACAAATTTATTTGCTGATGATTTTCAATATATTAATACAGATAGAATCCAACCTAGTCTAACATATTCTCTCTCTGAAGCACAAATACAAAAAAATCTCATAGGCATAAAAGGTGAATTTACAGCCCACTATTTAGATGAAAATAGGTATAAAATTCTAAATATCAAAGAGCTTCAACATAAGAATAGTAAAACTGAATACCTTTTAGAAAATGTTTCATTATGGCTTGGTGAAATAAGTCATGGTATTGAAGTTCTTGTAAAAAAAAATATAGATTTAAAAAAAATGGAATTATCGTATAAATACACTTATGGCGATGATACTACAAACGAATACAATCCCTTCAATGTAGGCTTTGGTATAACTTATGTGTTGCCAATTATAGTGGCAATCCTAAAATCAAAGCCAGATGATTTACTCATGATAGAAAATCCAGAATCCCATCTTCATCCAGCAGGACAATCTAAAATTGCAGAGTTATGTGCTATTGCCGCATCATGTGGAGTTCAAATAATTGTAGAAACACATAGTGACCATTTTTTAAATGGTATACGAGTAGCAACTAAAAAACAAATTTTAAAGCCTGAAAATTCACAAATATACTTTTTTGAAAAAGAGGATGAAACTATCTCTACTAAAGTGCATAACTTAACAATTGATAAGGAGTATGAAATACTTAAAATTGTTTTTTGAAAAGCATTTTATAAAATCTGATGGACGCAGGATGTATTTCTTAGAAAAAGAAAAAAAATTACATAGGGTATATTCGAAAGCATTTACCTACAAAAAAATATTAGGAGTGAAAATAACATGAACAAACAAGATTTTAACGACGGACTTTTAGGCTTTTTAGATGCCTCTGTAACCCCCTTTCATGCTACACAAAACATGTGTATGATGTTTGTTAATGCGGGTTTTACTAAATTGGATGAAAAAGAGAGATGGATTTTGGAAGAGGGGTGTAAATATTTTGTGACTCGTAACGATTCTTCTGTCATTGCTTTTACTTATCCCGCTGGTGTGAAGAGTTATACCATGATTGGCGCACATACAGATTCGCCAAATCTAAAGCTCAAGCCTAATTCTGTGATTAAAAATGATGGTGTTGTAAAGTTTGGGGTAGAGCCTTATGGTGGTGTGCTTTTAAATACTTGGTTTGATAGAGATTTATCTTTGGCGGGGAGAGTTTCTTATCTTGGAAGTGATGGAGTTTTGAGTGATGCTCTCATAGATGTGCAAAAATCTATTGCAATTATCCCTTCACTTGCAATTCACCTTGATAGAGAGGTAAATGAGAAAAAAAGTGTTAATGCTCAAACAGACATCACTCCAATAATTACTGTCAATGAAGATTTTGAGTTTGATGAGTTTTTAAAATGGCAACTTAATAAGCTAGAAATTCGTGATGTTAAAGCGTTATATGCAAATGAACTAAGTTTTTATGATACTCAAAAAGCCTCTTTTGTGGGTTTAAATAACGATTTTATTGCAAGTGCAAGGCTTGATAATTTGCTGAGTTGTTATGTTGGGATGCTGAGTATTTGTAGTGTAACTTCAGAGGATGCCATGCTTTTTATTGCAAGCGACCATGAAGAGGTTGGCAGTGGTTCAACATCTGGAGCAGGTGGGTCATTTTTGGAAAGTACACTTAAGCGGATGTTTCCTGATTTTGAAGAGTATACGCAAATGATTTGCTCATCTCTTTTAATTTCGGCTGATAACGCTCATGCTATTCACCCAAATTATCCATCTAAACATGATAAGGAACACGCTCCAAAAATTAATCAAGGGGTTGTGATAAAAGTGAATGCTAATCAACGCTATGCTTCAAACTCTACAACGATTGCAAAGTTTTTACATGTAGCTTCTTCGCTTGGAGAAAAAACTCAAAATTATGTTACAAGAAGCGACATGGGATGTGGCTCGACTATTGGTCCTATTACTGCTACACGACTTGGGATAGATACGCTAGATGTGGGAATTCCAACTTTTGCCATGCACTCGATTCGGGAGCTTTGTGGGAGTGATGATGCACACAGTTTGTACAAAATTTTAGTTGGATTTAGCAACTAATGTCTAGTATTACACCAGATGAATTAAATCTTTTAATCGCTCAAACTTATAAAGTTGAAAATGAGTTTACACAGCTTAAAGAGTCTTATACTAATTTACAAAATACAATTGAAAAAGTGGTGGAGTTTTTGCCAAATGCGATTTGGATTTTGGATGAGGATGGAGGAATTTTTTTGCAAAACTCCCATGCAAAGTCTTTGGGTAAACTTTTAGAGCTTTTAGAATCCAAAAATGATGATTATGAAGTCTCTTATAAAAAGCGTTTTTATCTTATCAAAAGTTCATCCTATCAAGATAAATATATGCTCAGTGCCACAGATATTACAGAACAAAAACGCAAAGAAAATCTCGCAACCATGGGGCAGATGGCAGCACATCTTTCTCATGAAATACGCAATCCTATAGGTTCCATTTCACTGCTAAGTTCTACTCTCAAAAAAAGGGTGCTTCCGCAAAATATTCCTATCGTTGAAGAGATTCAAAAAGCAGTGTACCGTATAGACAGAATTATAAAAGCAACACTCATGTTTTCTAAAGGTGTAGAAGCAAAAAAATCTTCTATTATGTGGAGTGAAATAAAAGATTCTATAGATATGGCAGTTGATTATTACACTTATTCCAAAGATATTACTTTTTTATTTCCAGAGAAAAATTTTACGATTTATGCGGATAAAGACCTTTTAGAGATGCTTTTTTCTAATTTTGTTATCAATGCTATTGACGCAATTGAGCTTGATGAGACAGAATCAGGAACAATTGAAATTATTTATAAAGAGGATGCAAAGTATCATAAATTTTGTATATACGATACAGGTATGGCAATTGAAGATAAAAAAATTTTATTTGAAGCATTTATAAGTACAAAAATAAAAGGTAATGGACTTGGACTTGTATTATCTCGTCAGATAGCACAAGCACATGGTGGAAGTGTTGAGCTTATGAATAGCAAACGAAAAGGGTTTGAGGTAAAGCTTTTAAAATTTTAAAAATATTTCACTCTCATGTGCCACATTAAACTTAATGCTTGGGATGCAACCGCTTTTCAGCTTCATCTATTTGTTGTTGATTAGTAAGTAGAATCTCATCTTTTAATGTTTGTAAAAATTCTAAAATATTTTTTTGATACGATATTGTGTCTGGTTCTGATGGTAAAGATAAAAACTGTTCGAGAGATTCAATATCTATTTTTTTTGCATATCTAGGGACAAATTTTAAATCTTTTTGGATTTGACTTATAAGTTTATCAATATTAAGTCCATTGTTGTCTCCTAGTTTTTTGAGAAGCTCTTTTGTTGATAGCAGTAAAAGATTTGCTCTATCTTCATCATCATTATAAATCTTTAAGCCAAGTTGTTTTACTAAAAGATAGTTTTCCTCTTTAATATTCTCATTTGCAGCTATTATTAATGTAAATAGTTTTGCACGAAATTCTAAAGAACCATGATGATGGACAAAAAGTTCCCGAAAAGCATTAAAAAAATAGTGTTTAAATTTAGAACTAAATAGCATATAAATCCCCCCTAAGTGCGTTATTATACAAAAATTATTTAAGTATTGCTATAATAGCAACATTATTTTTTAAGGAACAATTGTATGGGAAGAGCGTTTGAGTACAGAAAAGCATCAAAATTAAAAAGATGGGGAGCGATGTCAAAATTGTTTCCTAAACTTGGCAAAATTATTACTATGGCTGCAAAAGAGGGAAGTAGTGACCCTGATACAAACTCGAAACTTCGTACAGCTATTTTAAATGCGAAAGCTGAAAATATGCCTAAAGATAATATTGAGGCTGCGATTAAAAGAGCAAGTGCCAAAGATACAGCAAGTATGTTAGAGGTAAATTTTGAGGGTAAAGCTCCTTATGGTGTTTTAATTTTCATAGAATGCATGACTGACAATAATACAAGAACTGTTGCAAATGTTAAAAATATTCTCAGTAAACATGGTGGTGAATTATTAACAAATGGTTCTTTGGAGTTTATGTTTGATAGAAAAGCAATTATAGAGTTTGACTTCAAAGAAGGGATGGAGCTTGAAGAGTTGGAATTAGAACTTATTGACGCAGGTCTCGAAGAGATTGAAGAGGAAGATGGTGTTGTTTTTGTGACTGGCAACTACACTTCATTTGGTAAATTAAACGAAGCACTTGAAAAAATGGGGATAGAGATTACTAAAGCAAATTTGGAGAGAATGGCAAATACTCCGATAAAGATAACTGAAGAGCAACAAGTAGACATTGATAAAATTATAGAAAAATTAGAAGATGATGAAGATGTTCAAAAAGTTTATACAAATTTAGCATAACTTCCACATGGCATGTGGAGATGAAATTTGTTAAAAAAATTACTACACAAACGATAGAGATAAAGCAATCAAAATTTATTGCTTATCTTCTACCTTATTCTAAATATCCAGCAACACTCGAAGAACTTAAATCTACAAATCCAAAAGCAAGACATTTTGTTGTAGCGTATCGCTATTTGAATCAGTTTCATCAAATAATTGAACACTCAAGCGATGATGGTGAGCCAAAAGGTACATCAGGAAAACCGAGTTTGATGGTGCTTCAGGGTGCTGATGTGATAAACTCTGCGGTTATTATTGTACGCTATTTTGGTGGTACAAAACTTGGCACGGGTGGATTAGTTCGAGCTTATAGCGATGCGGTAAATGTTGTTTTAGAATCGGCACAATTATTAGACTATAAACATAAAATAACTAAAGAAATATTTATAGAATATACAAATTTAAGATTGGTTGAATATGAGTGCATTGCATCTGAAATAGAGATACTTGAAAAATCTTTTGATACCAAAATCAAATATAAACTTCAAGGGAGTGAAACTAGCATGGAACTATTTTTAGAAAAATTAAATAGATTGGTGGAAGTAATTTAGGCAGACTTTTAATGTCTACCTTGAACCGCATTTCCCATATCCCACATTGGCAAGAAAATACCAAGAGCAAGTAAAATAACCATGGACGCAATGATAAAAAGCATAATAGGCTCAATCGCTTCAGAAAGACCATCAATAATAGCATCAAATCGCATTTTATAATAATCGGCAACTTTACTTACCATGGTATCAAGCGCACCACTATCTTCTCCAGCAGATATCATTTGGATAATCATGTTTTCAAATAATTTAGTTTCTTTAAGCCCTTGATTGAGTGTACCCCCTTTTTCGACAGTAGAGCGTACAGAGAGAAGTTTCTCTTTGAGTGCCAAATTATCAATCATGGAGATTGCAGTGTCAAGTGCTTCTGCTATTGGGATACCAGCTCTAATTAGCTCTGAAAAAACAAGAGTAAAACGGCTGAGTGTAGAATATAAAATAAGATTTTTTATAAGGTAGACACGGAGTAAAAATTTATGCCAACCTAGTCGTAAATGTTTATAGTTATTAATCATGTATTTAAAAATTGTAAATGATAGAAATAAAATAGCTAAAACATAAGGACCATAGTTATTAAAAACAAATTCAAGAGTCAGTAAAATTTGAGTTGGTAGAGGTAAATCTGCACCTAAAGATTCAAAAATAGTTTTAAATTGCGGAACAACATAAGAGATAAGTATGGTAAAGGCAACACCCATGGCTATCATGACATTTCTAGGGTATGCCATCGCTTTTTTAAATTTTACAATATTGGCACGAATCTCTTCTAGCATATTTGCAAGTGAGTAGAGCGATTCATCGAGATTACCAGTTTTTTCGCCTAGTTGCACCATAGCAATACTAAGATTTCCAAGTTCAAAACGAAAGTTTTCCATAGAGGAGGAGAGTGCATGACCTGAATTAATATCATCTGCAAGTTTACTAAATACTATTTTGAGATTCGTATCCTCTGTAGCGTCTGCGATATTAGCAAGTGAATCATAAATGGAAATTCCAGCATTTGTCATAACTGCAAGTTGTCTTATAGCTGCAATTTGGGCATCTGGTTTAATCTTGCTTTTTTTAATATTTTTTAAAAGGTCTGTTTTAAATCTTTTAAATTGTGCATCAAAAGGCTCTTTGCCTTCAATAACTTTGATGATAATTCCATTGTACTTGATTTTTGCATAATCATGTGCTAGTTTTTTAGTTTCTGCATAAATTGGGATTTGCTCTTTTTTACCTTTTGTCAAAATTGTTGCTATAAAATAGTTCATTATTTTGCTACCCTAAGTATCTCTTCTATGCTTGTTATTCCATCTATCGCTTTTTGGATACCATTCTCAAATATTCCAATAAAACCTTCTGCTATAGCTTGTTGTAAGAGAGCATCTTTTGAAGCACCTCTAGCAATAAGGGAAGATAAATTTTCTGAAATATTTAACACTTCACATATCATTTCTCTTCCCATGTAACCACTTTCGTTACACTCTTTACAACCTTTTCCTTCGTAAAATTTTGTTCCTTTTGCCACTTTGTTTCCTAATTCTTCTAAAACTAAAGTTGGGAGAACGATTTCTGTTTTACAATGAATACAAATTTTTCGCACAAGTCGCTGTGCTTGAATTGCTACAAGTGCACCACTGATGAGGTAGCTTTCTATCCCCATGTCAATCATACGGGGGATAGAACTGATAGAATCATTTGTGTGTAAAGTTGAGATAACAAGGTGTCCTGTAAGTGCTGCTTTGATTGCAATCTCTAGTGTTTCTTGGTCACGAATCTCCCCAATCATAATTTTATCAGGGTCTTGTCGGAGGATAGAGCGAAGAGCATCTGCAAAGCTCAAACCAACTTTAGGATTTACTTGTACTTGTTGAATAAGATTCATTCTGTATTCCACAGGGTCTTCAACAGTGATAACTTTATCTTCTACATTTCTAAGCTCATTTAATGCACCATAGAGAGTGGTTGTTTTTCCACTTCCAGTTGGACCAGTTACTAAAATAATTCCATAAGGGGCTTGGAGACCTTTGAGAAATTTCCCATAACTTACACTATCCATACCAGCATCTTCTAGTTTTACTAATGCTTTTTGCTTGTCAAGAATACGCATAACAATAGATTCGCCATAGAGTATTGGAAGTGTTGAGATACGAAAATCATATTCTAATGTACCAACAAGCGTTGAGAAACGACCATCTTGAGGTTTTCTTTTTTCAGCTATATCAAGATTAGCTAAAAGTTTGAGTCTAGAAGCCATAGGCGGATAGATATCTTTATCAAAAATAAATATTTCAGCGAGTTTTCCATCTACTCTCGCCCTAACTACACAGTTTTTTTCGGTTGGTTCAATATGAATATCACTAGCACGCCCATTAATACAAGTTTTTAAAATAACATCAATTAGCATAAGTATTGAAGATGCTTCTTGTTGCTCCTCTTGTGTAGTGATTGAGTTAAGCTCATCTCTGATTTTTTTGACTAAACCTTTGACACTATCTTTTAACTCAATTTTAAAAAGATATGCTTCGATTTGTTTTCTAGTACTTACAGCTCTACTAACAGGTTTTCTTGGGAAAAGCCTTTGCATGGTTTCTATAGAATCTAAATTTAATGGGTCATGAAAAGCAACTGTAACACTTAAATCATCTTCTGCAATTGGTAAAGCAAGGTGTTTTTTAAGTTGTGCGAGAGCAACTTTACCTGCAAGTTTATAATCCATGTCGATAGAATCTAAATCAATAAACGGTAGATTTTCCTCTTTTGCTAGTTTTTCTAAGACAATTTGCTCTTTGATAAAATCATAGTTTTCTATAATAGAGAGTTCATATATACCAGCTCGTATTTGTTGCACAATATACCTTACAAGTCTATCCATAGTCATAAACCCTGAGAGGGTAATATCTCTGAGGATAAGATTAGGTTTTATTCCCTGAGTTAATAATCTATCAACTTGTCTTTGCATGATTGAACCATTTTCAAGTAAATCTTCTGTTATTCTATCCACGATATTTCCTACCAGTAAGTATGTTTTTTGACGAGCTGTGTATTATAAAACTTTTCTATAATAATTTTATCCAATTTCTCATCTTTTTCTAAATAGAGTTTATATGTTGTGTTACTATCGTCTGTATCTCTCAAGATATAAAAATCTTTTTTTTCTTTGTTTTGTTCTTTTGCATATAAATCAAAAACTTTAGAAAGGATATATTCTGTAGTTGGGAAATTAAATGATGATAATAAAAAGTTATCGAGCAGAGCGTGATAGAGCAATCTTTTTTGCATGAGTATTACAGAAAAATAAGCTGAATTTGCACGAGCTTGAGGCGAAAATTTTAAAAGAGTAATAGGAAGAGTTAATCGAGTAATTTCATCGGACTCTAAGCAAGATAAACCATAAATGGACACAAATTCTTCATCATTTGTATTAGCTTTAAAATCATCAAAACCAAAATTACATGCAGCTTTATATTCTTTATTTTTATATAAATTGAGTATTTGTTCTTTAGGACTTAGAGCGTATAAGTTAAGCGTGACTAAAATAAGTAAAACAATTTTCATTGAAATTTTCCTGAGATAATATTAGCTAATAAGATTTCTGCTTTGTTTGAATTGGAATATTGAATATACTGTTTTAAAACCTCTATTGCTTTTTGTTTTTTCTTTAATTTTATTAGAGATTTTGCAAAGATTATCCAACTATCCTCTATGTCTTTATTGAGTTGGTTTGTAATTAAAGCGTAGTTATATGATTGTTCAAAATTATCTATTTCATAATATTTTTTTGCAATAAATAAACTTAGGGCAGGGTTGTTATTTGTCTTAAATCTTCTGATGACAATCGCTATATCATTGCTTGTATGTTGTTTTGTTATTTGTATTTTTTGATTCTCTTCTGTTAAACGAGTTATTATCTCCTCTTTTGGTACTTCCGCTGTGAATTTAACTATTTTTTTTATAACTGGTTGTACTTCTATTGGCGTTATTTCTTCTAAAGTTGGCTTTGTTATATCTTTATTTGTTACATTTGTTTCAATAACAATTGTCTCTATAAAACTTACAGATGGAGATAAAACAACTTTCTTAACTTCATTTTTTGGAATAACTTGTTCTTTTGGAATAACTTGTTTAGGCACAACTTGTTCTTCAGGTATCTTAAGAATAGGCGTTGGAATTATAGGATTTGGTGGTGTAATACTCGTGGTATTTACTTCTATTTTTTCTTTGCTAAGAGTGCTAGAATTTTGAATTGTTTTTTTCTCATTTAATCGAAATACTAAAAAAGTAAGTATCAAGCCTAAAAAAATCATGATAAAAAAATAGGGAAGATATACTTTTATTTTATAATAGAACCATCTTTTTTCAAGTTCATAAATATTAAGCATCTAATAATCCCACATGCATAGCAGCCATTTCTACGATTTTTGTTGATATTTTATTGTGCCTAATTTTTGAAGGGGAGTGTTCATAATACCATGAATATATTTGTAACAAAGTATATAAAAGTTTATGGCTATCTCTGTAGTTCCCCTTAGTTAATTTATATATAAGATTTACTGCATTATTATTAAACATATTCGCAACATCTAAACAGCTTGCTTGTAAAAGTTTTTTGTGTATATAGAATTTCAACTCTTCACTCGAAGTATTATTAAGTTCAATACTTTCCCAAATCCTAGTTTGAAAATGCTCTTTTGCAATGAGGTCCTCTTTGTCAGTTTTGTGTAAGGTAATCACAAATTTTAGTTTTCTAGTATCGGATAATAAGCGTATTTTTTCCATTAAAGAGTTTGAATACAATTGTGCTTCATCTAATAAAATAATAGGTACTTCTTTTGATAATAAGTTATTTAAAATTTTAATAAATTGTGTAAAATTAAGTTCACCTTCATAATTTACAGATAATAAATCTTGTGCAAGTGTTTTATAAAATTCACTTTCATCAATTATAGGAGTTTTATAAAGGTAAACTTTTTGTGTTTGGGATAATTCATCATGTAGTTTTGCCAAAAGCATACTTTTTCCAGTTCCTGGTTTACCATAAAGTAAAACCATTTTCAGAGGCTTTAATACACAAGCATGCAGTGTTCGATAAAAAGTTGATATACTCTCAAGTTCTACATAATCTTGCGGATTTACTGTATCTAAAAAAATATTTTTAGCAATATTAAAGATATTATCTTTCATTTTTCTCTGTCTTTGTTTGAATCGTATTCTGAATTATTCTTTTTTTCGTAAGTGGGAAGTTTTAAATTCATCATCTCCTCTTTGAGTCCTTTATATCCTAAATCTGATAAAGAGAGAGAATTGTTTTCTTTATTGATAATATGTGGTTCTATTACAATTACAAGTTCTTGAATCTGTTTACTGGTACTTTCATGTTTAAAAAAATATCCAAGGACAGGAATATCTCCTAAAAGAGGAACTTTACTTGAATCATCAACTGTTTTAGAGTTAATTAATCCGCCTAAAATTATTTTATTTCCATCTTTGACAGTTACTACTGAAGATAATTGACG
>CAMCYC010000033.1 GCA_945883795.1 Sulfurimonas crateris
GTTTGAACAATCTGCATAACTTGCTCTTGATAAACGATTACCCCATAAGTAGGTTTTAAAATCTCTTCTAAAGCAGGAAATACATAAGTAATTTCTTGTCTTCCATGCTTTCGCTCAATAAAATCATCAAGCATTCCAGATTCCATAGGTCCTGGACGATAGAGTGCCAAAACCGCAATTAAATCCTCAAAATTTGAGGGTTTAAGCCGTTTATTTAAATCTTGCATACCAGAAGATTCTATTTGAAACATCCCAACAGTTTCACCTGTTTGAATTACATCATAAACTTTTTTATCGTTTTCATCTATGAGATGCCAATCAATACCTTTGTCATAGCGTCTTTTTATAAGTTTAATAGCATTATCAATAACATCAAGCGTTTTAAGTCCCAAAAAGTCAAATTTGATTAAATCAACATCTTCAAGATAATTAAGAGAATATTGGGTGATAAAAGTGGTCTCGCCTGAAGGTTTATAAATTGGGGTTTTTTTCCAAAGTTCCTCATTTGAAATAACAACTCCAGCAGCATGCATCCCTGAATTTCGCTTGAGACCTTCGAGTTTTTTAGCAAATTCCCAAACCCTTGCAGAATTGGAGTCACTTTGTATCAACTCTTGAAGTTTTGGCTCTTTTTGAAATGCTCCCTCTTTAAACTCCCCATTTTTTGTTTTACCATTGAGAGTAATTCCAAGCTCATCTGGGATAAGTTTTGCCATTTTATCAGCTTGAGAGAGTGGCATTTCTAAAACTCTTGCAACATCTCGAATAACCCCTTTTGCTAAGAGTGAACCAAAAGTGATAATTTGAGCCACTTGATTACGACCATATTTTTCTACCACATAATCAATCACTTCTCCACGGCGAGCCTGCATGAAGTCCATATCAATATCGGGCATACTTACCCGTTCTGGATTTAAAAACCGCTCAAAAAGTAAATCATATTTCATGGGGTCAATGTCGGTAATTTCTAGCGAAAATGCTACCAAACTCCCAGCAGCCGAACCTCTTCCAGGTCCAACTGCAATTCCAAGTCTTTTGGCTTCTTTGACGAAATCCCAAACAATCATCATGTAACCTGGAAATTTCATAGAATTGATAACTTGCATCTCAAACTCAAGTCTATCACGATATTCTTGATGTCGCTCTTTGGGGACAATTTTAAGTCTATTTTGTAAACCTTCTCGGCACTTGATAATAAAATACTCTGCATCATTTTTATCAGCTGCACTAAAATACTGTTTTTTTTCTTTTTCAGTTGCATTAGAAGCTAATGGAGAATCATCTTTGTTATCAATATTAAGCCCCTCAGCCAAAGCGTATTCTCTTGTAAATTTAAAATGGGGTGGTGTTGGAGTTTTTACAATCGGAGAATAATCTTCACATTTATTTACAATTTCTTGTGTATGTGCTAATGCTTCGGGGATATCTGCGAACAATCGTGCCATCTGGGCTGGACTTTTGATATAAAATTCATGCACAGAGTGACGCATTCTTTTGGGGTCATCATAAAGTTTATTCATTCCAATACACATAAATGCTTCATGGTACTGAGCATCTCCAGAATAAGTATAGTGAGTATCATTTGTTGCAACCACTTTAATATTGGTCTCTTTAGCAATTTTTAAAATTTGCCCGTCAATATTTAGCTGGTCACCAATTCCATGACGCATCAGTTCAAGATAAAAATCATCCCCAAATATCTCTTTATATTCAAGTGCAATTTTTTTTGCAGCCTCATATCCAAGCGCTCCATTTTTAAGGTTTTTTTCACTGAGATTCAAATGCCAATTTACTTCCCCTTGTAAACAAGCAGATGAACAAATAAGCCCCTCAGAATGTTCACGAAGTTCTTGTTTATTGATACGGGGAAAATAATAAAAACCATCTATAAAAGCCTTTGAGGAAAGATACATGAGGTTTTGGTAGCCTATTTTATTTTTGGCATATAAGCAAATATGAAATCTTTGTTTTGTACTTTTATCATCGATTGTTGCTCCATTATGGATGTAACCTTCCATTCCAATAATAGGCTTCAAACCTGCATCTTTCATCTGCTTATAAAAATCAATTGCACCAAACATGTTGCCATGGTCAGTCATAGCAACACTTGTCATGCCTAGCTCTTTTACACGACTAACAAGATTACTTAGCTTATTAGCTCCATCAAGCAATGAATACTCTGTATGAAGATGTAAATGTGTAAATGATGGCTGTATACTCATGGAATGAACCTTTAGGGATTGATTTTTAAAAGAAAATAGTATAACAATAAACGGCTAGAAGTTGCTTATAATAGGACTTTTTTTAATTTTTTATTATGTTTAAATATGAAGCCATTTCTTTGCGATTGCTCTGAGAGCCTCTGGATTTTCCGAAGCAAAAAATTGTAAAATTGGTTCTGGATATCTTGTATGAAAAGTAAATATTTTTTCCAAATATTCTACGATAGCATCACCAGAATGGATTAAGAGAACATCTTTTCCAAAATAGTTTTGAAGTGCATCAGATATAAGTGGAAAGTGTGTGCAACCAAGAATGAGTGCATGTGGAGTTTTTGTGTCATGAAAATAGTGATTTAAAGTTGCTTCTAAAATTGCACCATTATAAATTTCTTCTTCAACAAGAGGGACAAAAAGTCCAGTTGCTTTTGCTTGTAAATTTTTAAAACCAAGTGCGTTTAATTCTCGTTCATACGCTTTTGAATTTACGGTAGCTTTTGTTCCAATAATAAGAATATCTGATGTTTTATCATGTAAAGTGTTTGAAGTTGCCAAAGCACCTGATTCAACTACTCCAATAACAGGGCAAGTTGCACTTTCTCTCATCTCAGCAAGTGCATAAGCACTCACTGTATTACAAGCAACTATAATAAGGTCAAGTTCAAAATTTTTAAAAAATTCAACTGCCTCAATAGCATAACGGATAATTGTATTTTTATCTTTAATACCATAAGGAACACGAGCTGTGTCTCCAAAATAGATAAGTTCTTCAAAAAGTTGGTGTTGCAATAAGGATTTTACAACCGTCAATCCACCAATTCCGCTATCAAATACTCCAACTTTCATAGTTTTAAGCGTTAGTATTCATACTTTCAAGGAATTCTTCGTTTGTAATATTTTTACCCATTGTTGTATAAATAAATTTAAGAGCTTCAACTTCATTATCTTGTTTGTGTAACATTTGACGAAGAATAAATACTTTTTGTAATATTTCTGGACCAATAAGAAGTTCATCTTTTCTTGTTCCAGATTTAAGAATATCAATTGCAGGGAAAATTCTTCTATCAGCAATTTTACGGTCAAGAACAACTTCGGAATTACCAGTTCCTTTGAACTCTTCAAAGATAACTTCATCCATTCTGCTTCCAGTATCTACAAGAGCAGTTGCTATAATTGTTAAACTACCACCTTTTTCAATATTTCGAGCAGCTCCAAAAAATCTTTTTGGTTTATGAAGTGCATTTGCATCAACACCGCCTGAAAGTACTTTACCACTGGAAGGTGTGATAGCATTATAAGCACGAGCAAGACGAGTTATAGAATCAAGTAATATAACAACATCTCTACCAAGTTCTACTCTTCTTTTTGCTTTTTCTATTACCATCTCAGCAACTTTCACATGGTTTTTTGCTGGCATATCAAAGGTTGAGCTATAAACATCTCCTTTAACACTTCTCTCCATGTCAGTTACCTCTTCAGGTCGCTCATCTACGAGTAAAACCATCAAATCAATTTCTGGATGATTTGCACTAATTCCATGTGCTATCTCTTTTAAAAGTTCTGTTTTACCACTTCTAGGAGGTGCAACAATAAGTCCTCTTTGACCCTTTCCAATAGGTGCAAAAAGGTCCATCATCCGTCCTGTAAGCCCTTTTTCTCTGTATTCTAATTTAATTTGGTCAAGTGGATAAAGTGGTGTAAGATTTTCAAAAAGAGGTCTTTTTTTACTTTCTTCAGGTGGAAGTGAGTTTACTGCTTCTATCTTAATGAGTGCATAATAGCGTTCTTGGTCTTTAGGAGGACGAACCTGCCCTGTTACAACATCCCCATTTCTAAGTGCAAACCTTTTAATCTGAGTATTAGATACATAAGCATCATTAATACTTTCATTAAAACTTTTGTCGATAGAACGGATAAAACCATAACCATCTTGCATAATTTCTAAAATACCACTAAAAAGGATATATCCGCCTTGAGCAGTTTGCGCTTTGAGGATTTCAAAAATAATATCTTGTCGTTTGAGTTCATTAGGATGTTCAATCTCTAACTCTGTAGCAATAGCTACTAAGTCTTCAATACTTTTAGTGCGTAAATCGTCAATTGTTGCCCCAACAACGGGTGCATGAGTACGAGATTTACTTGTTGTCTTAGTTTTAGTTGCTTTAACAGGTGCTTGTGAATTGTTTTCACTCATAAAGTAGTTACCTTATTTTTTTAAGATTTATGTATAGAAGAAGTTATCGCTAATCAATAACGAAAAGTGATAGTATTGTAGATTTGCGTGAATTTTACACTATTATACGCTAAAAAGTCAAGTTAAAATATCACATTTTTTAATATAAAAAGTCTAATAATTTAAATAAAATTTTTATGATTTTTATGAAAAAAAGAGCCATTTTTTAAATGGTGGCTCCGAATACTGGATTCGAACCAGTGACCAAGTGATTAACAGTCACCTACTCTACCGCTGAGCTAATTCGGAATATTTATTGAGCCGAAATTATACTTTATTCATTTAAATAAGTCAAGCTTTTTTTAGCTCTTTTGTAATTTTCTTTTTGCATTTGCTTGTAAAACAAGAAACTCTAAATTTCCTACAGTTTTTGTAACCACTTTTTCTTCTTCTATAAGGAACTGAAGTTTTATTTTACTCTCATCATCAAAGAGTAAATTTATATCATCGAAAGTCAAAGGTCTTTTATCTAAAGTATTCATGATTTCATCGCTTGTATAACTACTATTATTGGGTTCCGCATGGATTCTTGAAGCGATATGAATAGGCAAATGAGCATCAAACATCAAAGATATCTCATGCAACTCTTTATAGCTGATTCCCATAACTGGGTATGCTGGAGGTCTATCGATAGTTCCTATATCTATTCTTGATGCATTGATATTTTTTAAAACATCATTGAGTTTAGCAACCTCTTCTTGAGTATCATTTAAACCGTACACAAAAAGTATTTCGATAAAAAGTTTTCCTTTATAGACTTTGCTAAATTCTATAATTTTTTGTATAACCTTTTCTATTTGAATACTTTCATGAGGTCTGTCGATTTTTTTAAATATATCACTGCTTACAGCATCAAGCGATAACTTTACTTGGTCTAGTTTTAAAAGAGTATGAAACACTTTTTCATCAACTAATGTTGCACTATTTGTGAGAATAAGAGTTTGCGTTGAACCTTTTATTGTATCAATTGCATCTATGAGTTCTTCTAAAAATGGGTAAAGTGTTGGCTCACCATTTGCAGTTAATGTTATAACATCAATTTTAGTATGAAGATGGTGTTTGAGTTCCTCTATTATTTTTTCAACTGCAACAACTTCATGCTGAGAATCAACTGTTTCCATGGGAGCAAGTTCACAATACAAACAATCAAAATTACATTGTTTTGAACTTGGCGATAAGTCTATTCCTAATGATGAGCCAAATCGACGAGAGTTCACTGGTCCAAAAATTATATTCATGCTATTTTCACTTTAAGAGAGATATCCACATGTAAAAAACATGTGGAGAGGAGATATTAAGATTTTCTACTAACTCTTTGACATTCACTTACGAAGTGTTTTGCATTTTCAACAGGAACATCAGGGAGAATCCCATGCCCTAGATTAAAAATATGTCTTGAAGTTCCCATAATATTTTGTATCTCTTCTACTGAAGTTGTTGTTGCTTCTTTAGAATACAATCTACATGGTTCCATATTGCCTTGAAGTACATATCTATCTCCTAACTTTTCTTTTGCAAGAGTCATAGGAGTTGACCAATCTACACCAAAAACATCAAAGTTTCCATATACGCTATCTAAAAATGAGGGTATCCCTTTTGGAAACATGATAATAGGAATATGAGGATATTTTGCTTTTAAATAATCGGCAATTTCAACCATATACTTCCAAGAAAATTCATCATATTTACTTGGCTCAATTGCAGCAGCCCATGAGTCAAAAATTTGTACTACATCTATTCCAGCTTCTATCTGTTTTTCCATGTAGAGTTTGACAACTTCTGTTACTTTTGCAAGTATTTTATGTAAAAGCTCAGGATTTGAGTACATCATTTTTTTACAAATATTATAAGTTTTTGTACCTTGCCCCTCTATCATGTAAGTAGCAAGTGTCCATGGTGCACCAGTAAAACCAATAAGTGCTTTATCTTCTGCTAATTGTTCTTTTATAAGTTTTATAGTTTCATAAACATAAGTGAGTTTACTCGCAGCTTCATCACCACCAATAAGTCTCTCAAGCTCAGATTCATCTTTGATGGGGTCGTTAAATTTAGGACCTTCACCTTTTATGAATTCCAAATCCATTCCCATTTCATCAGGGATAACAAGAATATCACTAAAAAGTATAGCAGCGTCAACACCTACAATATCTACTGGCTGAAGTGTTACTTCACAAGCTTTTTTTGGGTCATGACAAAGATTCAAAAAGTTACCAGCCTCTGCACGCACTTTCATGTATTCTGGAAGATAGCGTCCAGCTTGACGCATCATCCAAACTGGCGTGTATGGAGTCTCTTTACCAAAACATGCATCTACAAATATTTTACTCAATTTTAGTCCTTTAATTACTTGTGTTTTTTAATGACTTTTGCCGACTTTACTCAGAAAAAATAAACCAACTGAAACTGCAGTAATTGAAAGTGCAAAATACAACATTTCTAATGCACCGTGATATTCCGTATGCCCCACTTTTTGGAAAAATCCAACAACCAAAACCATAACAATAACTTTTGAAATTTTATCTTTTAATTGGTCAAGTGAGTGAATAGCCAAAATCTTATTCTCTTTCCCTTCTTCATCTTTTGCTGCATCTATATCTGAAATAAACAATTCATATAAACCAAAAGAAAACAAAAGCATTACAACACCAATAAGGTATAAATCAACCGCCCCAATAATACCGCCAACTACATCTTCATGAAATGAATGAATATGTTCATGTGAAATATAAGTATTCAATACAAATTTTGCAGTATCATAAATATCAAAACTCGCAACAATAAAAAGTACAATAGCACCCATAAGACCAAAAAAAACAGCTAGTAAAACAACAAATCTTGAACTCCACAAAGAGTTTTCAAATATTTTTTCTAACATAATTATTTTTCACCTTCCATTTCTATCCATTTTTGGGCAATTCTTACCGCATTTGTAGCAGCTCCAACTCTTAAATTATCAGCCACAATAAACATATGCACCATATTTTTTCTAAATGGGTCATTTCTAATTCTTCCTACAAATGTTTCATTTTTATTAAAACATGTAGCTGGCATCGGATAAAGTTTTTCTGCTGGATTATCAAGCACAACAATATTTGGTGCTTTTGAAAGAAGTTCTCTTATCTCATTTGCATCTACATCACAATCAAATGTAAGCGAAAGAGATTCAGCATGACCACGAAGTGTTGGAACACGCACACAAGTTGCACTTACTTCTATTTTTTTATGCATAATTTTGGTAGTTTCATTTACCATTTTCATCTCCTCTTTTGTGTATCCATTTTCAGTGAAAACATCAATTTGAGGGATAACATTGAGTGCAATTTGATGAGGAAACTTATTGTGTTCTGATTCATCAAGTTTAAATGCAAAAAAGTCTTGCATTTGCGTTACAAGCTCTTCCATAGCAGTTTTTCCACCACCTGAAGTTGCTTGATAAGTGCTTGCATCAACTCTAATTAAATTATATGCGTCATCAAGAGGTTTCAGTGCTTGAACCATTTGTATCGTAGAACAATTAGGATTTGCAATAATTCCTGTATTTCTCCACTGCATAATATCTTCAGGATTTACTTCAGGAACAACTAAAGGAACATTTTTATCCATTCTAAAATGAGAAGTATTATCAATAACAACAGCTCCAGCTTTTGCAGCAAAAGGAGCAAACTCTGCACTCACACTGCCACCAGCACTAAAGAGTGCAATATCAATGTTTTCTTCTTCAAAAATAGTGCTTGTCAACTCTATAATTGGCAACTCTGCACCATGAAAACTTACTGTTTTACCAAGACTTCTTGCACTTGCAAGTGGCACCAATTTATTCAATGGAAAAGCAATCTCTTGCAAAACTGCTAATATCTCTTCTCCAACTGCTCCATTCGCTCCAACTACTGCTACATTATATTTTTTACTCATTTTTTCTCCTATTTTCTGTTTTGTAAATAAAGCTCACTTGCTTGTATTTCATTATTTTCACTTAAAATCACAGCTCTTTCAACCACTGAGATAAGTTCTCTAATATTTCCTGGCCAGTTATATACTAATAATTCTTCTTTCGCTTCAGTTGAAAAACGCTTTAATTCAAATCCATATTTTTCGCAATTTTGAATTAAACAAGCATCTGCTATTTGTATAATTTCATCTTTTCTTTCTCTTAATGGCGGTATATTGATAGGGATTGTATTTAAACGGTAATACAAATCCTCCCTAAACTCACCCTCTTTTATCTTTTGTATTAAATTTGCATTTGTTGCGGAGACAACTCTAATATCAATTTTTACACTTTTTGATGAGCCTAATCGCCGAACCTCTTTTTCTTGTAAAGCACGAAGAAGTTTTGCTTGGACATTATAAGGCATTTCACCAATTTCATCTAAAAAAAGTGTCCCCCCATTTGCTAATTCAAACTGCCCTGCTTTTGCTTCGCTTGCATCCGTAAAAGCACCTTTTTCAAAACCAAATAGTTCACTTTCAATCAAACTATCTGGTATTGCTGCCATGTTAATGGCAATAAACGGTTTTTTTGCTCGTGGAGAATTTTTATGAATATAATTGGCAAACACCTCCTTACCAACACCGCTTTGCCCTAAAAGTAAGATACTAGCATCTGTCTTAGAAGCACGGTCTGTAATATGAAGTATATTCTCCAATGCTTTAGAACTTCCTAAAAAACCATTATTATCTTTTTTTGTTTTTATAGCAGTTTTTTGTACTTTTTGGATTGTATCTTCTCTTTTAATTGCAGCAACTAAAGTATCTATGTCAAATGGTTTTAGTAAAAAATCTTTCACACCTAAATGTATTGATTCTATCGCTCTTTGAAGAGTTGCATTTCCTGTCATAATAATAACTTCAAAACGGCCATTGAGTTCTTTTACAAATTCTATACCGTCCATTCCAGGCATATTAATATCTGTAATAACAAGATTAAAAGTATCATCAAGAATCTTAAGTGCATCTTTAGCATTTTTAAATGTTTTTATTTCAAACTCTTCAAAATCACTCATAGCAATTTCAAGAGATTTTCTCATATTGATATCGTCTTCAACTATTGCAATTTTCACTAAGAATTTTCCTTATTTTAAAGAGGAAATTCTAGCAATTTTATCATTAAAATCGACTTTGAAGCATGTTGTTTTGAGAGTAAGAATTGTTGTGGATTTGTTGCGTGCATTTATTGTAATCTCTCGATTTTCAACTTGCATTCCTAAAGTCTGAATAAAATCAATAAATTCTATTGAATTTTTTGAGATTATTTTCTTTAAATTAGAGCTTCCATCACTTTCCAAGATTAAAAGTTGATTTGGTTGCCCAAAACATCCTAGCATACTTTTGGAAATAGCAAGTGTTTCATTATAAAGAATAGAGTCTTTGACCACATATCTATATGAAATGAGATAATCACTTGCCTGAAGAAAGGTTGTACTCAATAAAAAAAATATTATCGATAAAACTGTGCATGAGATAAAGTAAGTTCCATCTCTACTTCGCATAAACCATCTTTAAAAGTTGTCTCTACAATATTTGCATTTCTAATAGTTGCTGAAACCCAAGTACGAACTGTTGAGCGTTTAATCATCATGTTTTTAACAACATCATCACCTTCAACATAAACACCTTTAATTTTCTCAGCGATTAGTCTATAACCATCTGCGATTGCAGCACGCTTTGCAAGTGCATACGCTTGAGCTGGAGAACATGTTCCATCACATGGAGCAACACCTTGTCCAAAAACAGAAACTTTTACTTCAGAATTTCTTGCTAGATAATTATCACATGTCTTAACAATTGGACAATCTTGTACAAATAATTCTTCTTGTTCACAAACATTCATAGTCTCATTTACATGACACTGATTTTGTGCTACTGGAACTGATTGTGTATAAACTTGCTCTACTACTGTTTCATCTTGACAACCATTTTTGTCTGCACAACTAGCAAAAGCTCCTATATTCAAGACTAATAACAGCCCCACTATCGTTTTCTTCATTGCTTTTCCTCATCAAAATTTGTTCTTAGCACAACCTAGCAACTATTGTTCCAAATCTAAAGTTCCAACTTCTAAAGATTGTTCATCCTCTTCATCTTCCTCTTTTTTAGGACAACGAGATATACTTGATACATCATCCCCTTTTACTATATAAACACCACTTGTATTTCTACTTGATTTAGAGATAGTTTGCATATCAACTCGAATCATCTTACCAGCATTTGTAAGAGCCATCATGTCCATAGTTTCATCAACCATTAAACAACCTACGACATTCTTACCTGTTTTAGCAGTCATTTTCATAGCAATAACGCCTGAACCACCACGGTTAGTGAGTCTATATTCTCCAGCATCAGTTCGTTTACCAATACCTTTTTCAGCTACGATTAAAATCTCTTGCTCATCATTAGCAATAATATTTGCATCCACAACCTCATCTGTCTCGTGTTTAAACTTAATCCCTCTCACACCACGAGTGCTACGCCCTTGTTCACGAATTTTTTCTATCTCAAATTTAATACACTGTGCAAGTTTTGTGACAATAAAAAGATATTTAATACTTTGGTCTGCTATTCTAGCAGTAATAAGTGCATCATCGTCATCTAAAATAATAGCTCTTACGCCATTACTTCTAATATTAGAAAATTCACTTAAATTTGTTCTTTTTACAATCCCTTTTTGAGTAAAAAATACTAAACCTTTTTCATCACTAAAATCAGTTGTTGGGATAATTGAACGAATCTTTTCATCTGCGACAAGATTTAAAAGATTCACAACTGCTTTTCCTTTGGCAATTCTACTTCCCTCTGGAATTTTGTAGACTTTAAGCCAATGAAGTTGTCCACGGTCTGTAACAAATAAAAGTGTATCATGGGTATTACATGTAAAGAATCTTTCTATAAAATCATCTTCATAAGTGGTAACTGCAGTTTTACCTTTACCACCTCTTTTTTGTTTTTCATACGCATCAAGTGGCACTCGTTTAATATATCCACGGTGGGTAATAGTTACAACCATAGATTCATTTGGAATCAAATCTTCGATATCAATATCATCATAATCATCTTCTATTTCAGTTCTTCTTTTATCTGTATAAGTTGCAAGAATTTCATCAAATTCAGAGCCAATAATGCCATGTAAAATTTCTTCACTTCTGAGAATAGATTCTAAATACGCAATCAAGTCAAGTAATTCACGAAGTTCATTTTCAATTTTTTCTCTCTCAAGACCAGTTAATCTTCCAAGACGCATATCAACAATACTTTGTGCTTGAATTTGTGTAAAGTCAAAATCTAAAACAAGATTATCTCTTGCTTCATCAATACTTTTACTTGATTTAATAGTTTTGATAATTTGGTCAATAATGTCAAGAGCTTTTTTTAAGCCTTCCAAAATATGCGCTCTGGCTTTTGCTTTTTCAAGGTCAAAAATAGTACGACGAATAATAACTGTTTTTCGATGGTTTATAAAATGCTTAAGAATCTCTATAATACCAAAAATTCTAGGTTCTTGATTTAATATAGAAAGCATAATAATACCAAAAGTAGTTTGCATGCTTGTTTGTTTAAAAAGATTATTAAGAACTATTTCACTTATGGCATCTTTTTTAAGCTCAATAACTGCACGGATACCATCTCTATCTGATTCATCGCGAATCTCTGCAATACCCTCAATCATTTTATCTTTTACAAGATTTGCAATACTTTCAATTAAACGAGCTTTATTGACTTGATAAGGAAGTTCATCAATAACGATAACATCTCTATTTCCTTTTTTTTCAATATGCACTTTAGCACGAACTTTTATACGCCCTCGTCCTGTCTCATACGCATCCATAATCCCTTTTTTACCAAAGATAATTCCACCTGTTGGAAAATCTGGTGCTTTAATATGTTCCATAATTTCCATTAAAGAGAGATTAGGATTTGCAAGAAGTGCTTTAAGTCCATGCATAATCTCTTGGGGATTATGGGGAGGGATATTTGTAGCCATACCAACTGCAATCCCTGAAGAACCATTAATAAGAAGATTTGGAACACGAGTTGGCATGACATCTGGTTCTTTTGTAGTACCATCATAATTTTCTATCATGTTGACTGTGTTTTTATCTAAATCTTTTAAAAGTTCCCCAGCGTATCTTGTCATGCGAGCTTCAGTATAACGCATAGCAGCAGCACTATCCCCATCAACAGAACCAAAGTTCCCTTGCCCATCAACCAATTCCATTCTCATAGAAAAAGGTTGTGCCATACGAACAAGTGCATCGTAAACCGCTGTGTCACCATGCGGATGGTATTGACCGATAACATCACCAACAATACGAGCTGATTTTTTGTATTTCGAACCAAATGAAAGGTTAAGCTTGTCCATGGCATAGAGAATTCTTCTGTGAACTGGCTTCAAACCATCTCTAACATCTGGCAAAGCACGGCCAACAATTACACTCATGGAATAGTCAAGGTAGCTATTTTGAAGAGACTCTTCAATATTTATAGTTTGGATATCGTCGTTGTGTAGCAAATTGCTCATATAAAAAACCCTAAGTATTGGAAATAAAGCTTTTATGGTACCTAAACCTCCCTTAATATCTCCATATCATCGTGTAAAAACTTAAAAAAATTATCGTATACAACACTAAGTGCAAAAATTGCCTAATTATTAATCAGTTTTATGACCAATACTGTTATAGCAACTTGTATAATTTTGCCACTTAAACACTAAGGATATAAGATGAAAAAATGGTTACTCATAGCATCAATGCTACTACCATCTTTGGCATTGGCTGAAGATGCTCCTAAACTCGATAGTGGTAATACAGCGTGGATGATGATGTCTGCTGCAATGGTATTACTTATGACACCAGCTGGTCTTGCACTTTTTTATGGCGGTATGACTCGTTCAAAGAATCTACTCAATACTTATGGTATGGTACTTATGGCATTTACGGTTGCTTTTGTTGTTTGGATAGCTGCTGGCTATTCTATGGCGTTTGGTTCTACTGAAGGTGGATTAAATAGTGTTATTGGTGGTTTTTCAAAACTCTTTCTTGATGGTATCAAATGGACCGATTTAAGTGGAACATATCCAACTTATGTCTTTGTTGTATTTCAAGGAACATTTGCTGCAATTACAGTTGCAATTGCAAGTGGTTCAGTAATAGAGAGAATGAAATTTTCAACTTGGTTAATATTTGTAGCAATTTGGGTTTTAGTTGTATATGCTCCAATTACACACATGGTGTGGGGTGGTGGATATTTATTTGACCTTGGAGCGCTTGATTTTGCTGGTGGTACGGTTGTTCATATGAATGGTGGTCTTGCTGGTTTAGTGTTAGCTATTCTTGTTGGCAAACGAACTGGTTATCCAAAAGTTGCTATGAAACCTATGAGCGTTATGCTTACAGCTCTTGGTGCTGCATTACTATGGTTTGGATGGTATGGATTTAATGGTGGTTCTGCATTTGGTGCAAACGCTATAGCAGGTCTTGCATACCTCACAACAACTCTAGCAGCTGCAATTGCGGCTATTACTTGGGTTCTTATTGAATGGGTACTCTTTAAAAAGCCAACGCTTTTAGGGGCTGCTTCAGGTATAGTAGCTGGTCTTGTTGCTATTACTCCAGCGGCTGGATTCGTAGATGTTAGTGGTGCTATGATTATAGGTGTTGTTGGTTCAATCGTAGGATTCTTTGGAGTTGCAATACTTAAGAAAAAATTTGGATATGATGATTCTTTAGATGCATTTGGTATTCACTTCCTTGCAGGTTTATGGGGTGCAATTGCAACTGGTATTTTTGCTCTCAATGATAAAGATTTATTATGGGATGGTCCACTCAAAGAAAGTGGTGATAGAATGGGACAAATCATGGTACAACTTGAATCAGTTGCGATAGTTGCTCTCTTTACTTTGATTGGTACAGTAATAGTATATTACATAGCATCAGCACTTACAAGTGGCGCTAGAGTGGACGAAGAAGTTGAAGGTGTTGGTCTTGATGAAGGTCTTCATGGTGAAAAAGGTCTCAACCTCTAAGAGTTGATTAAAACCCTAAATGTGGTTACAATTTTAAAATTCAAAGAGGCATAAGCCTCTTTATAAAATATGGAGTGATAATTATGAAAAAAATAGAAGCGGTTATTAAACCATTTAAACTTGAAGATGTAAAAGATGCTTTAGCAGATATTGGAATTACTGGTATGACTGTAAGCGAAGTAAAAGGTTATGGTCGTCAAAAAGGGCATAGTGAGCTTTATCGTGGTGCTGAATATGTAGTAGATTTTTTACCAAAAATTAAAATGGAGATGGTAGTAGATGATGATGCTGTTGACCAAGTTACAAGCGTAATAGTTGAAGCTGCTCGTACGGGTAAAATTGGTGATGGTAAAATATTCGTAAGTAATATTGATAAAATAATCCGTATCCGTACAGGTGAAACTGATAGCGAAGCTATCTAAATAAAGATTTTACCCACATCATGTGGGAGAATCTCTACACAAAGTCCTCTATTCTAAAATCTTATTTTCTTATCACAAAAATTTTTAAAAATTATGCTAAAATTTTCAAAAAAAAATAAAGAGACAACCATGAACATATTAATCGTAGATGATAGTAAAATTGTAAGAAGAATTTTAACAAACACTATCACACGCTATTTTGAAACCAAAAAAATCGCTAATTTACATTTGTTTGAAGCAGAAGATGGAGTAGAAGCACTCCAAATGATAAAAACTACTCCTATTAACATTATTTTTCTAGACTGGAATATGCCAAATATGACAGGTGAAGAGTTAATCACACATGTTCGTGCAAACAAAGAATGGAATCAAATCCGCATTATCATGGTCACAACAGAAAGCTCAAAAGAAAGTGTCAAAAAAATAATTAAAAAAGGGGTCAATGGCTATATAGTTAAACCTTTTCAAGAAGATTTAATTATAAAAACATTAGATATGCTAACAGCAAGAATTGCTTCATAAATATTCTTTTTAAAATTGCTTAAATTTTAATCATTTTTTTTTAAAACATTTTAATTTTTCAGTTAGAATCGAAACTTTTATTTTTATACAAAAGGATTCTATCGTGATAGACGCTGATTTTAAATACATCATCGACACTTTTTTTACACTTTTTGCCATGGTTTTAATCATATTTATGGTTCCAGGTTTTGCCATGCTTGAAGCTGGACTTGTTCGTACAAAAAATGTTACAAGTGTTTTAACCATAAATATTATGATTTACGCTGTTGCCTCATTAGCATTTTTGCTTATTGGATATAAACTTGCATTTGGAAGCTGGGAAAATAGTCATATGAGTATTTGGGCTGTTTTTTTATTTCAGATGGCTTTTGTTGGTAAAACTGTCAATATCATAAGTGGTGGTGTCAGCGAAAGAGTTCGAATTATTCCCCTTTCAATTTTTGCAATTATTATGGCTGCTTTTATCTATCCTTCTGTTGTCAATATCAGCTGGGGCGCTAACATAATACAAGGAACTTTTTTAGACTTAAATATGTATGACCTAGCAGGTTCAACTGTTATCCATTCCACTGGTGGCTGGGCGCTTTTAGCGGCAATTCTCATTATTGGTGCGCGTAAAGGGCGCTATGTAAATGGAGCTATTCGTGTTATTCCCGCTTCAAATGTTCCCCTCATTGTTCTTGGGGGGTTTTTACTTTGGATTGGTTGGTTTGGTTTTAATGGTGGAAGTGTGGGCTCAATTTCGAGTGTAGAAAATGCCGACACAGTTGCAAAAACTATTATGAATACAAATACAGCAGGTTTAGCAGGAGCGATTATTGCTTCAATTCTCATGTATGTTCGCTATAAATTATTTGATATCACCATGATTATCAATGGTGCTTTAGGTGGGCTTGTAGCTATCACTGCTGGACCTGATTTGTATGACATGTACACACCAATTTTAATTGGTGCTGTAGGTGGTGCTTTAGTTCTCTTAGCAGTACCTATATTTGATAAACTAAAACTAGATGACCCAGTTGGTGCTTTGTCTGTTCATCTTATCAATGGAATTTGGGGAACTTTAGCAGTTGGTATTTTTGTTGAGAAAATATCTTTTATAGACCAACTCAAAGGCGTTGTAGTTGTTGCAGTTTTTGCATTTATCGTTTCTTATATTATTCTTTATAGTATCAATAAATTCATCCCATTTAGAGCAAGTAATGATGCTCAAGTAGAAGGGATGGATGTAAACGAATGTGGTGTCGAAGCATATCCTGAATTTAAAAGAGCTATTTAATTTTTATACTCATCACATGCAATTTTTTTACTGCATGTGGTATATTAACATTTTTATAATACTCGTTTAGCTATTATTTCTTCTATGATTAAACAAACTATTCCTCTGCTTTTTTCTCTATTTATTCATACAATTGTTTTATTTATACTCTTTTATACTTGGAATAATAAGCAAGTATTTGAAAAAAAAACACCACAAACTTCATGTGAACAACGATGCAATGTCAAACTTTGTTGTGTAGCAGAAAAAAAAATAGTACCAATAGAGCAAAAAAAGATTGAAATTCCAAAAACATTAGAGATGATAAAACCAATAAAAGAGGAAAAAATTGTAGAAAAAATTGTTCCTTTAAAAAATATACCACTCCAAAAAAAAATAATTCCAGTTATTAAAGATATTCCAAAACTAAAACAAGAACCTGTAAAAGAAAAAATAATACAAGCAAACATAGTAAAAAACACTCAAACCATAGAACAAAAAACTATTAAGAATACAACTATTCAAGCTATTAAGTCCCAAGAAGTTCCAACAAAGGAAATAGAATCTAGCAACAAAAAAAGTATCCAACAAGAATATCTTGATACTAATTTACAACAAATAACACAACTTTTAAAAGAAAATCTTTACTATCCACACAGTGCAAGAAAAAGAGGTATTATGGGAGAAGTTATCGTAAAATTCAAACTCTCGACCGAAGCAAAAGTATATTCAATCGAGATTATAAAATCAAATAAAGAGATTTTGAGCCGTGCAGCAATTCAAACAATAGAAAATTTATCCCACAAATTTCCAAAACCACATGAAGAGATGATTTTAGAAGTGCCTATTCTCTACCGATTACAATAATCTTTTATTCCATTAGATATAAAATTTCTTCATATACTTTTAATACATCATCGCTTAAAATTTTGCTCTGATGAAGTTGTACTTATCTTTGTATTGCATATTTCAGCTTTTTATTTTATTTCCCAACCAAAGGCTTCAAAAAGAGCTTTAAATGTTACATCCAAAGAGGCATCTAATCGAATCAATTGTTGTGTATGGGGATGCTTAAACTCCAAAGAACTTGCATGAAGCAACATCCTATGACAACCGTATTGTTCTCTAATAAACTTATTATGTTCCCCTCTTCCATATTTTGTATCACCCAAAATATGATGCGAGATATGCTTCATGTGGCGTCTAATCTGATGTTTTCTCCCTGTTTTTGGAGTAACCTCAACCAAAGAATAGCGAGTTTTATCATACTTTCCAATCGCAAATGAAAGTTCAACCTCGGCTAATTTTCTATAAAAAGTGAACGCTTCTTGTGCATCTTTATCTGATTTAGTATTTTTATCAGCGATTTTATCAAGTTTTTGGCTCAGTGCATGTTCTATCATGCCACTCTCATGGAGATAACCACGAACAACTGCAAGATATATTTTTTTGATTGTATGCGTTCTAAACTGCTCTGATATAAGTTTTGCACTCTCTGTATCAAGTGCAAAAAGTAATACCCCAGAAGTTGGCTTATCCAAACGATGAATGGGATATACAAATTGCCCTATTTGGTCACGAAGCATCTGCATGGCAAAATAAATTTCATGTCTGTCTATTATTGATTTATGCACCAAAAGCCCACTTGGCTTATTAATGGCAATAAAAAACTCATCTTGATATACTATTTCTAATTGATAATCTTTCCACATGCCAAAATAGTAACATATTTTTTGTATAATTTTTTTATGAAAAATATATTTGCAGATATTCCAAAAAAGTTGCCCAAAGAATTATTTGAAACATTGATTGTGAAAGAAAACCTCAAAATTGAGCGAATTATCTCAAAAGGGCATATCTCTCAAACATGGTACGACCAAAGCCATGATGAATGGGTGATTATATTGCAAGGGGAAGCTGTTTTAACATTTGAGGATGAAAAAGAGATAAAGCTCTCAACTGGCGATTACATAAACATCCCAGCACACACAAAACATAAAGTTACATGGACAAAGCCAGATGAAGAAACCATCTGGTTAGCGATTCATTATTAATCCCGTTTTGTAGTCTTTCTTTTTTTCTTTGAAGTTGGTTTTACAAATGCTTTTTTTGCAGGTTTTTTAAAGTGTTTTTCCTCAGGCTTTTTATACTCACTTTTGGCTTTAAACTCTACCTCATCTTTTCGTCTGATAGTTAAATCTGGCTCAAACCCTGCAATTATCTCTTGTGGAATTTTCATCCCTATCACTCGCTCAATCTCTCTAATATCATATTTTTCATAAATATCCAAAAGTGAAATAGCCTCGCCATCCCTTCCAGCTCTTCCAGTTCGTCCTACTCTATGCACATAATCCTCAGCAACTGCGGGGAGTTCGTAGTTTATGACATAAGGAAGATTCTCAATATCCAATCCTCTTGAGGCAATATCTGTTGCTATAAGAACTTTGATTATTCCCTCTTTGAATTGTGTAAGAGTTTTAAGTCGATACGCTTGAGTTTTATCTCCATGAATAATGCCACATTTAAGTCCATCTTTTTGCAACTCCAAAAATAATGCATCCGCACTCACTTTTGTTCTTGTAAAAACTAAAACTTGTTTAAAATTTCTAGAACCTATCAAATATGCTAAAAGTTCTGCTTTTCGTGCAGTGTCAACCATGTAAGCAACTTGATTAATCGTATCTACAGTTGAGTTCTTTTTAGATGTTTCTATAAAAGCTGGTTTGGTCAAAACAAGTTTAGAGAGTTTTCTCACCTTTTCACTATATGTTGCTGCAAAAAGGAGTGTTTGGTGTCGTTTTGGTAGAAGTGGATGAATTTTTCTTATCTCTTTTGCAAAACCCATATCAAGCATTCTATCTGCTTCGTCAATGACAAAAAACTCTATTTCTGAAATATTCACCCCTTTTTCTACAAGTTCTAAAAATCTCCCTGGTGTTGCAATAACAATATCAATCCCTTTTTTAAGAGCTCGTTGTTGCATTTGGATATCTTTACCACCTACTAAAACCACGCAATCAATACTCATGTGTTTTGAAAAACCTAGTATATCTTCAAATATTTGAATAGCAAGTTCACGAGTTGGTGATAAAATCACAGCTCGAATAGCTCTATCTTCTCCGCCTTGGGAGTTTTTGAGTTTTTGCAAAATTGGAAGTGCAAATGCAGCGGTTTTTCCAGTACCTGTTTGTGCGGTTGCGAAAATATCACTTTTAGCTAATACTAAAGGGATAGCTCTTTTTTGTATGGCGGTTGGCTCTTTATAGCCAAGTTCACCAATGGCTCCCAAAAGTGGTTTTATAAGCCCTAATTTTTCAAATGACATTGTTTCTCTTTTTTAATAATATATGGAATTTTAACATAGAAGTACCTAAATAGAAGAGGCGATTCAAAAACAAAGAAAAAGCTTAGAGAGGATTTATAATAAATTGCTTATTGAAGCTGTTTTAAGTAAGTTATTAATAATAAATTTGAATATAAAATTATTTTAGATATACTTCTCGAATGATAAAATACATATTATTTTTTTTAATACTTTGTTCTGTTGTAAAAGCAAAAGAGTTAAGAGTGATTTTTTCGTATGCTACTCCTCCTTATGTGTTTGAATATGACGGTAGTGGAATCATTGTTGATATTACCAAAAAGGCATTTGCTCAAACATCTTATGAGATTAAGCCTATATTTGTGAATAGTAAACGCAGTTTTGAGATGTTTAAATATGGCTATGCAGATGCAATAGCCATGATTCAAAAAAGTTCTGGTCTTGGTGCCTATTATTCGGATATTTTTGTGCAATACCATGTTGCTGCATTTGCATTAAAGTCAAAAAAATATGCTATTAAAAAAATAGAAGACCTTAAAGAATATCATTTTGTAGGCTTTCAAAATGCTAGAAAATATTTAGGGGAACAGTTTTCAAAAGTAACAAAAGAAGCTAGAGATAATTATTCAGAAGTAGTTGATTTAAGACAACAAGCCTATAAGTTTCTCAAAGGTCGTACCGATGTTATTCTCATGGATATTTATGCGTTTGCATTTTATAAAAATGAGCTTATAGCTCAAGGTAAAATCGACCCAAATTTAGAAGTTGATGTTTTTGAAATTTTTCAACCTATTCAATACCGCACAGCGTTTAAAGACAAAAATACAAGAGATGATTTTAATAAAGGGTTAGAACTTTTAAGAGTAAATGGTCAATATCATGAAATATATAAAAAATACAATCACCAATATTTTAAGATAAAAATCTAAATGTCAAACATAAAAGTAAATCTCTCAAAGGAGTTATTGAAATCTATTTTAGTTATTTATTTCCTTATTACACTCCTTGTTACAGCTATCCATTTTTTTATAGAATACAAATATACAAAAGTTCATATAAAAGATGAACTCAAAACAATTGCATCAATATTTGAACCAACTTTACAAATAGCATTATGGGATTTAAATGAGATACAGCTAGAATCAATTAGCGAGGGGATAATCAAGATGCCTTTAGTTTATGGTGTAGTTATTGTTGACCCAAATAGAGTAGAACTTATTTCCAAATTACATAGCTCACTGTCTAAAGAGGTGATGGCTGATTACGATTTATCTTATACTTTTAGTATTTATCAAAAATATAGTAACAATAATATCTATTTGGCACAAGTAACTATATATTCCGATAACATAGCTATTTTTGATAGAATAAAACTTGGTATGGGTATGATTTTTTTAAATGCACTTATCAAAACGACTGCACTTATTATTTTGTTTATAATTGCATTTAAAACTTCTCTTGAAAAACCGCTTCAAGACTTAACGACAAAAATATCAACTTTAAAATGGGAAAACAAAGAAAATAGATATGTTGATGTTACTTTTTTAGAAGAGAATGAACTCTCAATCTTGCAATCAAGATTCAATCAACTTCTTGCTAGAATTTCAAGCGAAGAGGACCAACGATTTGAACTTATAAACACCCAAAAAATACAACTCGAACATGATGTTAAAATTCGAACACGAGAGCTTGAACAAGCAAATATAGAATTACGAAAACTCGCAACTACAGATGTTTTAACACAGTTAAATAATCGTTCCAAAATAGATTCTGAAATTACCATGAAATACGAAATTTTCAAACGATATAAAAGAGTATTTTCTATTATTCTCATAGATGTAGATTTTTTTAAACAGGTAAATGATACACATGGTCACTTGATAGGCGATTATGTACTCAAAGTAATAGCCCAAATACTGAAAAACAATGTTCGAAGTATAGATGTTGTAGGTCGTTGGGGTGGTGAAGAGTTTTTAATTATTTGTGGAGAAACCAATATTGATGGGGCTTATAATTTGGCAGAACATATAAGAAAAATAATTGAATCGTGTCAATTTGAATATGTAAAACATAAAACTGCAAGTTTTGGAATTGCTCAAATTGATGACACACTTTCAATAGATGCTCTTATTAAAAAAGCTGATGATGCTTTATATAAAGCAAAAAATAGTGGTAGAAACAAATGTATTAAAGCGGATAATTCTATTTTGTAATTTTAAAAAATTCAACAATACATCCACCTCTTTTTAATTGTATTTTTATTATTTTGAATTGTACTTTATTTGTTGTACCATTTTATTTTAAAATCAAAATAAGTAGAACAAATGATACGAAAAACCCTCAAAAAAACAAGTAAAAGTGAAAAGCTAAAAGCATTTATTCAAAAATATAAAATACCACCTGAGTATTTATCTACAAACCGTAAAATGGTTTCTCGGGCTGTTCTGATTGGTTTATTTATCGCTTTTATCCCGATGCCCATGCAGATGTTAGCAGTTGTGGCGATGATGCCGTTTGTGAAGTTTAATGTCCCTATTGGAATTGCTATGTGTTGGCTTAGTAATCCGCTTACTATGCCACCTATGTATTACATGGAGTATCTCACGGGGAGTTTTATACTCAGGATAAAACCTGAACCTGTACAAATGACCCTAGATTGGTTTACAAATAATTTTGATAATATTGTTATCCCTCTTTATACGGGAACAGCAGTGTATTCTGTTTTTGGTTCACTTTTGGCGTATTGGGCTGTGAACCATTTTTGGAGAGGTTCGGTTGAGAGAGATAGACAACTTCACCGAAATGATAGAAAATAACACTTAACTTTACAAGTGAAGACTTCAAAGATTATCTAATTCCAAAGCTCTAGCTTGAGAATTCATATTGTAGCTTTTTGATTCTTTGTATTTCTGTATGCATTCCAACGGAGACCGTTGGAACGAGAAACTAACCAAACTTCCAAAAAAGATAGTTAATTTAATTCATTCAACAAAGCTTGAATTATCAAACAACCAACTAATAGAAATTCCAAAAGAGATAAAAAATTTAACTCAGCGACTATATCATTGCCATATTTATTTTCACTATTTACAGAGCCTTTAAAAAACAAAACCATCAGAGCTATGAAGTTTATCAATGGTATAAACAACAGTATTGACCACCAACCACTTGCATTAAAGTCATGAAACCTTTTAATACTT
>CAMCYC010000034.1 GCA_945883795.1 Sulfurimonas crateris
GTACTTTCATGTTTAAAAAAATATCCAAGGACAGGAATATCTCCTAAAAGAGGAACTTTACTTGAATCATCAACTGTTTTAGAGTTAATTAATCCGCCTAAAATTATTTTATTTCCATCTTTGACAGTTACTACTGAAGATAATTGACGGCGAGTTAAATCGGGTGGCATGGCTCTGCCAGATGAAGATTCTTGTGAAATATCTGTTGTTGTTTCAGAAAGGGAAGGGTTGATTTTTAGTGTGATAGTTTTATCATCTGAAATTTCAGGGGTAATATCTAAAAGTACCCCTGCAAATACTGATTTAACATTTTCATTTTGGCTTTGCGTTCCACTTGTACCATTTGCTAGGGTTTCTGTACTTGTTATTTTATAAAAATATTCTGTTCCTGCTGTAATGAGTGCAGGCTGATTGTTAAGGGTTAGAACTTTAGGATTGGATATAGAGTTTACATCACCTTGTGTTTTTAAAAATTTAATGACCTCATTTAACCCAAGTGAACCAGTTGTTACTTCTAATGAAGAGGCACCATTTTTCAAACTATCAGTTGCAGTGAATTTTCCAGAGATATTTGCTTTTTGGAGCGTATAAAGCTGTTGCCAATCAATACCTGTTGTTTTTCCTTGATTCATAGTGACAGATAATAATTGAACATCAATTAAAACTTGGAGTTGTACTTTAGCTTGGAGCTGTTTTAAATATTTTTGAAGTCTATTTATCTGTTTTTCTGTTGCCGTGACTGTTATAAGTCCAGCATTTTGATTGATAATTGGTGCATTCGCTTTATAAGCATCTTCTGGTCTATTTAAAATACTTTGAAGTTCTAAATCTAACTGTTTCCAAAATAAAACTTCATCACTACTTTCTATTTTAATACCAGAATTAGCATTAGAATTGCCTCCTCCTCCAGCAGTAGTTGTAGTTGATGAACCTGTAGAATCAGAAGCAGAACTCAAGGTAACATCTGTACTTCCAGTACTTTTTCTTTGTGACAAAATATAATCTACCTCAAAAACTTTTGTAGTTAAATAGGAAATTTTTAGGAGATTATTTTCAAGTGTGTAAGCAAGATTATTTTCATTTAATATAATATGTAAAACTTCATCAATAGTAAGATTTTTTATATGTGTTTTATTTATTTTTTTATTTAATATATCTTTTGATTGGGAATCAGCAATAATAATAGTAAATTCGCATGTATCACTTAATTGTTCAATGAAATCTATAATTTTATTGTTTTTTGTTGAGGTGATGTTAAAGAGTTCATAGGAACAATCAGCGTTGACATGATTTGAGATGAAAAGAGATAATAATATCCCATAAATAGACTTATTGATAATACTCATGGTTTTTTCCTATTTACTTTACTAAGTTGAAATTTATAAGATTGCTTTTTGTAGATAATACTCTTTTTTTACCTTTTCTACTTAAGACTACACTATCATAAGTTATTTCGGATATTGTATAACTATATATTTTTTCATGGATTTTATACCATTTTGAGTTAATAAAAGCGGAGTCATTTATAATCATAGATAATTTTAAAGTTTTAGTTTTATTATGGTTTTGCGGTGTTGTATTAGAATTTATTGTGTCTTGTTTATTTGACACATTAGGCTCAAATGATAAAGTTGGTTCAATTTTTTTTTCTTCTACTATAATAAAAGGGTTTCGTAATATAGTAAGTTCAGAATCTTTTAGACCATTTCTAGGCGGTTTAATCGCTTCAATTTGCTCATTTACCCAAGCGAGTTCATTATTAGCGCTTCCATGTACAAATAAAAATAAACTTAAAAATAAACTAAAATTCATTAGTATATAATTCCCCACACTGAAATATTTAAATCACTTTTTAATGTTCCATTGGATTCTAGGGCTAATGTATGGATATCGACTACAAGGTCGCTTTGTTCAAGTGAGTTGATGAAATTAAGTGTATTTTTATATTCACCTGTACTTTGAATATTTATATTCAAAATATGTCCAAATGATTTATTATTGAGTACATATTTATTTGTAAAGTCTTTTATCTTTATATTATATTCTCTTGCATTTTTGGAAATTGAATGCAGATATTCTCCCCAAGTTCGCTCATCGTAGACAAGATAGGCTATTGTTTCAATTTGGTGTTTGATATATTCATTATCATCTTTATACAAAATCAATTCTGCTTTTGCATCTTTAATCTCTTTATCTAATATTGTAATTTTACTCTCTGGATTGAATTGTAAATAGCTGTTGTCATTATTTATTTTAAGTTTTATACTATCTATTTGTATATTAATTTGTTTATATTCATTTTCTGAAGTATCCCAAAATAAGAGATAAGCAAAGGCAAATATAGAAGCAAAAATTATGATATATGTCATGTAAATATCTTTTTGAGGTTTATCTGTAAAATTTTCATCTATTTTATGTAAATAGGTTTCAATATTTAGTTTCATAATAGTTGCACCTTGAGTTCACTCAAATACTCTGAAGATTCCTCTTTCAAGAAAATTCTCTCAAGCGAAAATTTAAATTTACCATCGTATGTTTTTGTGAAATATTCTAAGAGTTGAGTAATTTGTTTATCGTTTTGTGAAATTAATTTTAGAATCATTTCTTTTGACTTATTATCTTCATGGTAGGAGATAGAACTCATTTTTACATCAAATTGATTTAAATCTTTTATCAGTAAAGAAAAAAGTTTTGCTTTCATCGGGTAGTTTACTTTTACAGCATGAATTTTAATAAGGGTGTTTTTTTTCTCTAAATATTCCTGTTTTTCCTGATTTAAAAGAGTTGTTATTTTAACTTTATCCGCCTCTCGACTTTTAACGATAGCTTCTCTTGTCGTTTTTTCAATATGTAATTCTCTGTATTCTTTTTCTAGCATACTATATTGTAATGATTGTGCATAGGTTAATGACCAATATGCAACTGGATAGGCAAAAGCGATTATAAAAGAGCCTACTATGAGTGTAATGATTTTACCACTTTCTCTTTGTAAAAAAGTTGGAGGACGGTGAAAAATTGTAAAATTACATTGGTATCTTTCCTCTTCACTTAAGGAAGTATAGAGATGCATAAGTGCATGGAGTTGTTCAATGTAGGGAGTAGAACTCTTATAACCATAATCAAAATAAAAATCGTTACATCGTATTGCAAGTTCAGCTTCAGCAATCTCATGGAGTTTTGTTAAAGTAGAAATTTGTGTACCAATATATACTTGTTCTATTTTATCGAGTTCAAAAGCTCTTTTAGCATAAGTTAAAATATCATTAATATTTGCAAAAATCTCTTTATAGAGTTTTATCAGATATCCTTTATACTCACTTTCACTATTTTTGAGTCTCTGGGTTGAAATAAATCTTATAAACTCATCGTATTCTATTCTTTCTCCAAAAAGTTCACAAAATCTTTCATGCATCTCTATAAAAGAGTATTTGATTGATTTTGTATAAACAAACTCTTGTTCATTATAGATAGTTATAAAAGCATCATTTTCTTGAAGATACACAAAACAATGAGCGCTACTACTTTCAATAATTTTTTTAGAATAAAGAGATTTTAATAAGAGTGGAGTAGGGATAATAATATCAATGTATTTTAATTTGTTAACTACAGTTTGATAGGTGTTGGATATAACAGATGGGTCAACAATAAATATGTGAAAATGTCTATTTTCTTGGTCCACACTATGAAAGCTTTCAATGTATTCTATTTTATATTCAATGGCTTGGTCAAGTGCAAATTCATCATACACTTTACTGTTGATTGCATCAGATAAATCTTCATCAGGTATATTTTTACTGATTGCAATTTGATTTGTTATAAAAGATTTGTTGTTTAAATAAGAGATAATGAATTGTTCTTTCGAAAATTCTACAGAAGATATTTCACTTAAAAAACTAGCGATACCACTTAAAAATGTATTTTTATAAGGATTAATTGATATTACACTAGAAAAAGAGTTTTGTTTTTTTTTACTCATTAAGTATATTCCTATTTAAAATGCACCGTTGACATGGAGCAGAATTTATCATCTTTATAAAATTCAAGTCTATAAATTTTATTCTGATTATCAATAGAAAATTTACTATTTAAATCTTTTAAACTTATATCAATGCCACTTTCATTAACTTTATTTTGACTTGATGAATATCCTATAACATTGACTCGTATATTCTTTTGTTGGACTACATTAAATGAATTATTTACAAAAAGTTCTGATGAGTTATCTATAGAAACTAATTTATTGTCAATTATAACACTGAAATTTTGCTTACAATCTTCTGCCATTTGAAAGTGTTGTGGTTCTAGCGTTGTAACATTTTTATTTCCAATATAAACTTTATATCCATCTTTTGTAGATTTTACACTCCCTAAAGGGGATGAAAATTCAAATTTATTCTCTGAATTTAAGGGAATATAAGTTAACCTTTTTTTGATATCATTGAGTTGTAATGAGATATTATTATTGATTACTAAAGTGTCATACTCTTGAAGCATAGGCTTGATAGTTTCTTCATTTAAATCAAAATCTCTTTTATAGCCTATATTCATAATTTTCATAAACTCTTCTATAGCCAATAATTGATAAAAAACTTTTTTAGACAAAGAGGTTAAATTTTTACTTGTTTCGATTGCAAATGCTGGCTTATCATTTGTAACAGCAAAATAAGTAAGAGAGAGTTTCATGTCCTCATCATCAAATTTTGTATTTGTATTTCTGATATTGAACATGTGATGATTTTGTAGTAAATTTTGATTTAGATTTTTTTGTACAGCTAAAGCTATTGCATTTAAATCACTAAATTTTTGATTTTTTGGAAGATTACATTGGTCAATGACACAAGTTTGCCCCCAAGCATTTGGATTAAAAATACTACCTTCATCTTTTGTTCTATAAAAACCATGTCCATCATGAAGATTTATGATTAAAGATACTTCTTTGGATAAAATGATATCCTTTATTTCTTGCACAATTTTAGAATCTTTGTCTTCTTTGGATATAGTAAAAAATTTTCTATTCATATCCCCATTTATCCCTCTTTGATTTGCCTGAATACTATCTTTATTAAGATTTGGGACTATCCATAAATTATTAGATGTAATTTTGTAATGAGTTGCAAGGATAGCTGGAGAAAAATATCCACCTGGCTCATCCCCATGAATACCACCAATTACAAGAAGTGTTGTATCTGAACCTTTGTTTTCTTTTTTTATCAATTGCACATTTGTACTTGCATTTGAATATACTATTATCAACAAGAGAAATAAACTGATTCGGATAAACGAAAAAAAAATTAACATTTATTTTTCCGTAAAGATTTTTATTTTATTTTTATCAATAGTAATCATAAGTGTTTTTTCTCCTGTAAATGAAAAACTATCCGATATGTAGATTTCTTTAAAAGTTATTTCATACATGTTGTCATGATTTGGATATGGAATAACATTGAGATTGTTAAATGTAATTGTTTTTTTCTCTAATTTAGCAAAGACTCTTGTTTTGTATCTTTTGAAAGTTTCTGCATTCATACCATCATTTCTTACAAAATTATCTCCATAGAATGATAAATATGTATCTGTAATATTATATAACCAAGAATATCTCCATAAATAAAGTTGCGCAAGAATAGAACTTAAGACTTCTTTTGAAACATTTTTCTTTACATCATTGTTATTAATAATTAAGATAGTTTCGTCTATATTTATATTTTTATCTAAACATTCGATACTTGAATTATTAATAGCAATACAACCTTTAGTGAAATCATTTCTTGCTTGGTCGATAGGTAAACCATGTATCCAAATACCGTGTCCTTCTCTCCCTTTATATTGGTCATAACTATTTGGATAGGAGGTAACAAATGCTAAAGGTCCATAAAAAGAATCTACTTTTGATAGCTTGTGTGTTAGATTATAAACCCCTGTAGGTGTTCTAAAATCCCCTTCTTTCTCTTTTTCACCTTGAAATTTACCTGTGAATGCACTATATTGCTTTTTTAACTGGAAAGCTTTATTTTCATCTTGTTTGTAAAAATTCAGTGAAGATTTCGTTTTATCGCATGCAAGCACCGAAGAATATGATTCTAAATAACCAAATTTTGTATCTTTGTCTTTAAGATAATTACGCCAGTAAGTCTCTTTTGTAAGCTCTAAATCAAGTTGCTTTTCTATCCCATTTATCCCATTTATTCTATAGTTAGTGATTAAATCATTTGCATTTACAGATAAACTCACAAACGAGAATAATACTATTTTAAGTAAAACTTTATTGAAGTTGTTAATCATTTTTATATCCTATCTCTTCTAAAAAAGCTTTATCTTTAGTCCACCCTTTTTTTACGGTAACTTGTAAATCTAAGAAAGCTTTTTTACCACTTAAAAATTCTATTTTTTCTCTGGCATATTTACCAATTCTTTTTATAGAATCCCCGCCTCTGCCTATAATTATCCCTTTTTGAGATTCTTTTTCTATGATAATAGTTGCATGGATTTTGTCAAGTTTATTATCTTCTTCTATTGAATCAATAATGACATCAGATTCATAAGGTATCTCATCACTTACATTTTCAAAAATACCCTCTCTTATAAAACCCGCATATATATCACGAACAAGCTCACTCGTTAAATCTTCAGGGTCAAATAGATATGGAGAGTCAGGAAGATTTTTTGAAATAGTCTTGAGTAAATCTACATGTCCCACTTTTTTAGGGATTGCTACAGGTATAAGTGCTTCAAAATAATCCGAAAATTGATTATAGGAACTAATTCTCTTAAATAATTTCTCTTGAGATACTTGGTCGATTTTACTTAGAACAATAATATGTTTTGTTTTGTTGTTATTAAGTTTTAAAAACTTCTCATAATGTTCAACCCCATCAGTTACAGGTGCCAAATAAACGATAAGGTCACAATCACCTATAGCTTTGAGTGCTTCATCAAGCATAAATTGATTGAGAATTTTTTCTCTTTCATGTAAACCTGGTGTGTCTATAAAAATAATTTGTGTATCTTCATACATAACAATAGCATTTGAGCGCTTTCTCGTAGCATTTGCTTTTTGGGAAACCATAGCGATATTCTCACCTAAGAGTGAGTTCATCAGTGTACTTTTTCCAGCATTTGGACGACCAATTAGAGAGACGAAACCAGCTTTAGACATGTTTTACCTTATAAAAAAAGCATGAAGAATTTGAACTCATTATAAGATATATCGAGATAAATCTTCATCTTCAACAACCATATCTAATTTTTCATGTACAAGTTTAGAAGTGATAATAATCTCTTCACCTTTATGGTCTTCTGCATTAAAGCTTATATCTTCAAGAACTTTTTCAAGAACTGTATGGAGTCGTCTAGCTCCAATATCTTCAGTAATCTCATTTGCACGGTGTGCAAGTTTTGCAATTGCTAAAATCCCTTCATCTTCAAAAATAAGTTTTACATCTTCAACACTCAAAAGTGCTTCATACTGTTTGAGTAAAGAGTTTTGCGTTTGTGTTAAAATTTTATAAAGAGTTTCTTCTGTTAAAGATTCAAGCTCCACTCGGAGTGGAAATCTTCCTTGGAGTTCAGGGATTAAATCACTCGGTTTGGTTAAGTGAAATGCACCCGCTGCAATAAATAAAATATGGTCAGTATCTATTACACCATATTTAGTGGTAACGCTACTGCCCTCTACTATTGGTAATAAATCTCTTTGAACTCCCTCTTTACTAGGGTCATTACGCCCTTGAGATTTGGAACTAATAGCAATTTTATCTATCTCATCTAAGAAGATAATACCACCGTTTGCTGCTCGTTTAAGTGCTTCATTATTGATACTTACCATGTCTAAGAGTTTTGAAGCTGCTTCATGTTTTAAAAGTTCTTTTGCATCTTTGACTGTGACATCTTTTTTCTTATCTTCTTTGTTCATGGTCTCAAAAATTTTTGAAAATGATTCTTGAACTTTTGCCATTTCAGGTGGAAGGTTTGTATCATTAAATTCTATATGTATTTTATCAAACTCAATTTGGATAATTCTATCATCCATCTCACCATTAATCACTTTGACTTCCATAGTTGCTAAAAGTCTTTTATAATCATCTTTTTTTGCTTCAGTTGCAGATTCTGGAAGCGGAGGAAGAAGTTTTTCTACTATTTTATTTATGACATAATTTTCTATTTTTTCTTTGTTAAGCTCTTCTTGCTCTGCTTTTACAAGTGCAATTGCATTGATAACTAAATCTCGAATCATAGATTCAACATCACGACCAACAAAACCAACTTCAGTATATTTACTTGCTTCAACTTTAATAAAAGGAACTTTCATCATTTTTGCAAGCCGTCTTGAAATTTCAGTTTTTCCAACACCTGTTGAGCCTATTATCAAAATATTTTTTGGCATGATATCGTCTTGAATTTCTGGACTTAATTGCATTCTTCGATAGCGTGTGCGTAAAGCTAGAGCAATAGTTTTTTTTGCATCTTTTTGAGAGATAACATACTTATCTAAGTATGCAACTATCTCTTTTGGAGTTAAATTCATTCTTTATTTTCCTCTAAAGTAAGGGTTTTGATATTGTGATTTGTGTAGATACATAAGTCAGCAGCTATGCTCAAGCTCTCTTTTACTAATGTTTCTTCATCTAAGTTTGAGTGTTTTTTGAGCGCTCTTGCTGCTGAAATTGCATAGTTGCCACCGCTACCTATGGAGGCAATTTCTCCATCTTCAGGTTCTACAACATCTCCGTTTCCTGTAAGAATAAAAATATGTTCTGTGTTTAAAACAATCATCATGGCTTCTAGGCGGCGAAGTACTTTATCCTTTCTCCAAGCTTTTGAAAACTCTATGACAGACTTTAAAATATCACCTTTTTTATCTTCCAAAAATTCTTCAAACATCTCAAAAAGATTAAATGCATCTGCAGTGCTTCCTGCAAATCCAGCAAGAACTTTACCTTTGTGGAGTGTACGAATTTTTGTGGCATTGCCTTTTAAAATACTACTTCCAAAGGTAACTTGTCCATCACCACCAATGACAGCTTTATTTTTACTTTTGTAGGCAAGTATTGTTGTCGCATCAAACATTATTCACCTACAACATCAACATGAAGTGTGGCATGAATGCCATGTCCTAGTTTAAAGTCAACATCATGTTCACCCACTGTTTTAATAGAAAGTTTCTCTGTGATATGCTTTTTGTCTATCTCTATATTATGTGCTTCTTTTAGAGCAGAAGCAATCTCCTCTTTGGTAATAGAGCCAAAAAGATGACCATTTTGTCCAAGTTTTTTCTTGATAATAATCTCTTTTTTATCTAGCATAATTGCTAGTTCTTTTAATGAAGCAATTTCTGCTGCTTCATCAAGTTTTTTTTGTTTTTCTTCTTCTGCATGTTTTGCTAAAATTTCAGTAGTCGCATGTTTTGCAAATCCTTTTCCTATAAGAAAATTTTTGCCATAACCATCTTTTACCTCTTTCACTTCACCCACTTTTCCGAGACTTTTAACATCTTTTATTAGTAATACTTTCATTTAACCCCTTTAATTTATCTTTCTATTTGTCCACTATAAGAAACAATACCATGAGAGAGATTTCCTATTTTTTTGTATCCCATATCAGTTAATATTCTCGCAACATGTGCACTTCTACTTCCTACATGGCAATACACAATAATATTTTCATTTTTATCAAGTTCAGATTGACCTAAAGTGTTAAAGAAACTACTTGTTGGCACAAGTTTGTCTGCTCCTTTAATATGTCCCATTTGCCATTCCATATGTTCTCTAACATCCACAAGTTTAAAGTTTACCATGCCAAGTGTTCTAGCTTCAAGTAATGCTGTAAGTTCATCGCTATCAAGTTCAGATTGGCTTACTAGAACTTCACATTCCTCTTTTGTTAAACCACGAGAATGTTGGTGAACAACCTCTTCCATCCCCATTTCAACTCGTTTGTTAGCTGCAAATTCTGGTGTACAAAAAATTTGGCAATGACATACGCCATCTTCTGGAATCTCTTTTTCTATAGCTGGTGTACAAGGACAAACCCTATCTTCAACACTTTGAGGTTTATCATCAACAACTTCTACCATAAAACAAGGACAAAATCTTTTGTTGTACATGATTTTATTTCTTGCAAGTCCGAGTTGTACACCTTCATTTATCTCTGCTTGTGGATTGTATTCCCAGTTAAATTGTTTTACAACTTTGTCTGTAAACTTAATTGTTTTTTCAAGCTCTGCTTGAAACTCTGGTGAATTAATATCTATTTTAATTATACTCATTTCGTATCCTTGTAATTTTATTTATTTTTTCTTGCTTTACCTGCAATGATAAAGCGAAGTGCATTGAGTTTGATAAATCCTGCTGCATCTTTTTGGTCATAAACTGCATCTTCTTCAAAAGTTGAATATTCTGGATTAAAGAGTGAGATATCTGATGAACGACCAACAACCATAACATTACCTTTGTAGAGTTTAATACGAACAGTTCCACTTACAAATGTTTGTGTATTGTCAATTGCTGCTTGGAGCATTTGTCTCTCAGGAGAAAACCAAAAACCGTTATATATTAATTTTGCGTAGCGTGGCATCATCTCATCTTTGAGGTGTGCTGCTTCACGGTCAAGTGTGATAGACTCCATGGCACGGTGAGCTTTGAGCATGATTGTTCCACCTGGTGTTTCATAACATCCACGAGCTTTCATACCAACAAAACGATTTTCTACAATATCAACTCGACCAATTCCATGTTTATTTCCAATTTCATTAAGTGATTTTAGCATAGTAGCAGGGCTTAATTCTATACCATTGAGTGCTATTGGGTCACCGTTTTTATAGCTTATTTCAATATATTCAGGAGTTTGTGGAGCATTTTCAGGTGAGGTTGTCCATAACCACATACTCTCTTCTGGCTCTGCATTTGGATTTTCTAAAATTCCACCTTCATAAGATATATGAAGTAAGTTTGCGTCCATAGAATAAGGTGATTTTTTACCTTTTCTTTCAATTGAGATATTATGTTTATCCGCATACGCCAAAAGTTTTTCACGAGAGTTTAAATCCCATTCTCTCCATGGAGCAATAATAGTAAGTGTTGAATCATGTGCTAGGTAACCCATTTCAAAACGAACTTGGTCATTTCCTTTGCCAGTTGCTCCATGACTTACACCATCAGCACCTGTGAGTTTAGCAATCTCTGCTTGTCTTTTTGCAATAAGTGGACGAGCAATAGAAGTTCCTAAAAGATATTCCCCTTCATAAATGGTATTTGCTCTAAACATAGGAAATACATAATCTTTAACAAACTCTTCTTTTAAATCATCGATAAAAATATTTTCAGGTTTAATCCCAAGTTCAAGAGCTTTTTTACGAGCGGGTTCGAGCTCTTCACCTTGACCTAAATCTGCAGTGAAAGTAACAACTTCACACTTATACTCATCTTGTAACCATTTCAATATAACACTAGTGTCTAACCCACCAGAATAAGCTAAGACTACTTTTTTAACTTCTTGTTTCATATGAAAAACCTTTATTTAAAATAATTGGCGCGATATTACTATAAAGTATATTAAAAAATAGTTAGTAAATAAAAGGAAGTTTTAGATTAAATAAGAAAATAGGAGAAAAAGAAGAAAGCCCAAGAATTCAAAAAGGGTTGGAAATCACCCTTTTGAGTCGAATAATATGCCAGTAACCTCTTGCATTTTAGGAAGAAAACTTTGTGCCTGTTCTGCTGGAAATCTTCTAATCATTTTACTCGTTGCAGATTCTAAAACTGATACATAAAAAACATCTTGAGAATCTACACCAAATTTGATACTTGTACTCATAGGCGAGACTGCATCATTAAGTTGTTTTACTAAATCTTCTACTTGTTCTTTTGTTGTTATTTTTGTATCATCATTACCATTATTTATACCATTAACCTTATTCGTATCTGCCTTTTGCATCTCTTTAACGACATCTGCTTCTTTTGGCTGATGAACTTGTTGTTGAACATGTTGAGTTGCTCTTCCCTGAGACTCTGGTGTATTTACCTGTGTTTGCTGATGTTTTGCAACATTTGCTATGCCATCCATGACTTACTCCTCTGCTTGTTTAAAGAATATTCTCAACCAAATATATCGACTAAAAGAAAAAGAACTGTAAGCAATAGAATATATCTTTTTAATTTTTTTGTCACTATTTATGATAATCTTGCACTTATGAATCAATATATTACTTTATTACGAGAAGAACCTGTTATCAAACGATTATCTACTATTCAACTTATTGGATATTTTGGTGCATGGTTTAGTAATGTCGCCATTTATACCCTTTTACTTGATATGAAAGTTTCTCCAGAAATTATTGCGTTTACTGCTATGCTTCATTTTTTAGCAGGTGTTGTGCAAGCTCCAATTTCAGGTTCTATAATAGATAGTTTTAAAGCAAAACATTTAATGCTATCTTTAATATTAATTGAAATTTTTGCAACAATACTTTTAATTTTCGTGCATACCATAAGTGATTTATGGTTACTTTACATTCTTATATTCTTTAAGATGGCAGCTGCGAGTTTTTATTTTACAACAGAGATGTCTTTACTCCCAAAAATTTTGGACGGGAGTAAATTACAAAAAGCAAATGAACTTCATTCTATTATTTGGTCGTTGTCATACACTTTAGGGATGGCTTTGAGTGGTTTTGTAGTTTTTTGGCTTGGTGTAAAGGTGGCATTTATTCTGGATGCTTTTATGTTTTTTGTGGGCTTTGTACTTTTGTATAGATTGGAGATAAAAATTGAATTTATAAAAAGTGAAGAAAATTTACTTCAAATGATGCGTGATACTTTTAGGTATTTTAAAAGAGCGCCTCATGCTATCCATTTGATGTTAGTGCATGCTTTTGTTGGATTTACCGCTTTTGATGCACTTGTAGCACTGATGGTTGATACTTATTACGCCTCTATAATAGCAACCTCTTTGGCACTAGGGCTTTTACATGCTTCACGAGCAGTGGGTTTGGTGATAGGTCCGATTGTTTTGGGAAAATGGATAAATAATAAAAAGATGGTGTATCTTTTTATATTTCAAGCAATTGCAGTTTGGCTTTGGGCTTTTATGATGCATGATTTTTATTTATCTTTGATTGCAAGTGTTGTTGTTGGATTTTTTACGACAACACTTTGGTCTTATAGTTATACCCTTTTACAAAAAAATATTGAGCAAAAATATTACGGAAGAATTGTTGCCTATAATGATATGTTATTTTTAAGCTCTGCTGCTTTTACCTCTTTTATGATAGGTTTTTTAGCTTCACATAAGCACTCTTTAGAATTTATAACAGTGTTATTAGGGTTAGGCTTTATAGTGGGTGGAATTTACTTTTTTTGGATACTCAAAACACAAAATATTAAAGATATTTGCAATCAATAAAGAGGATTTATCTTCTAAGAGTTGCGATTAACCGTTTTGGATTTAATAATAATAAAAGTGCTTCACTGATATTCTTACATACAATGTCAGCATTCAAAAGTGCATCTTTTGCACACCCTTCATCTCCTAATATAGCAATTCCTATAGCTGCAAAAGAGAGCATCTCTTTGTCGTTATTTCCATTGCCTAAAGCGATACAATTTTGCGCTTGAAGTTCTTGAATATAATCTGCTTTTTCTTGTGTATGATTAGTGCTTGTTAAAACTTTGATATTCGTATCATACTCTTTGAGTTGCGTATGCACACTTCCAAAAGTATCAGCTGTAATCACATGGAGTGTATAATATTTTGATAATTCAGTAAACAATTCTTTAACTTCAGGCAACACAAACCCATCCTTTGCAATTGTTCCATTATAATCACACACTACATGCGTAATATTTAAGGTTTTAAAATTTGGTATCTCTATCATGAAACTCCTTTTAATCTCTAAGTGCTATAATTTCATCAAATTAATATAATAATTTATTTAACAATTATAGCGAAATATTAGGAGAAAAATGGAATCGGTTAAACTCACAGAATATAGTCATGGAGCTGGATGTGGATGTAAAATCTCACCTATGTTACTTGATGAAATTTTACAAACTACAAGAGAAAATATAATATATCCAGAACTTTTAGTTGGACACGCAAACAAAGATGATGCGGCGGCTTATGACCTTGGAAATGGTACTTCAGTACTTTCAACTACTGATTTTTTTATGCCAATTGTAGATGATGCTTTTACTTTTGGTCAAATTGCAGCGACAAATGCACTGAGTGATATTTATGCCATGGGTGGAAAGCCTTTGATGGCTATCTCTATTTTTGGTTGGCCAATTGATAAACTCTCAGCAGAAGTTGCAAGAGCGGTTATTGATGGTGGACGCTCTATTTGTGAAGCAGCTGGAATCCCTTTGGCGGGTGGACACTCTATTGATTCGCCTGAGCCAATATTTGGACTTGCCGTGACAGGTATTGTTGCTAATAAAAACATTATGCAAAATTCAAATGCAGAGGAAGATTGTTTAATCTTTATTACAAAACCAATAGGCATTGGGATTTTATCAACTGCACAAAAACAAAAAAAGATAGAAGATGACCATTTAGAACCTTCTATCAAAGCGATGATAACGCTCAATAAAATCGGAGCTGATTTTGCACAGCTTGAGGGTGTTGTTGCCATGACAGATGTCACAGGTTTCGGACTTCTTGGGCATTTGAGCGAAATATGTGAGGCGAGTAAAATAGGTGCGACTATTTGGTTTGATAAAGTGCCACTTCTACCAAATGTAGAAAAATACCGATTGCTTGGGTGTATTGCAGGGGGTTCTCGTAAAAACTTTTTGAGTTATGGTTCTAAAATTAGTGAAATGACACAGCAGCAAAAAGAGATTTTATGCGACCCACAAACTTCTGGTGGTTTACTTGTGATGGTGAAAAAAAATGGTGTGAATGCATTTTTGGAGTTATCAAAGAAATCAGGTTTAATACTTGAAGCGATTGGAGAAACGACAGCACAAAAAGAGCATTTAGTAGTAGTTATATAGATGTTAACTTTGGCTCAAAGTAGTGATTTTAAGTCGATAGTTTTAAATAATACGCCACTTATAGATGTTCGTGCTCCTATAGAGTTTCAAAAAGGAGCATTTGTAAATGCTATAAATTTACCACTTATGAATGATGAAGAGCGTCATTTAGTGGGGATAAAATATAAAAAAAATGGGAATGCTGAAGCTATAAAACTTGGACATAAACTTGTAAGTGGAGAGATAAAATCAAAGCGTATAGAGGCATGGTCTGATTATATTACTTCAAATCCAGATGCGATGTTGTATTGTTTTCGAGGTGGACAACGCTCTAAAATATCGCAAGAATGGATAGCTCAAACAGAAAAAGAGATAGTACGACTTAAAGGTGGCTATAAAGCTTTTAGAAACTATCTAATGCAAGAGATTGAAGCCTCAGTAGAATATTTTAAACCGTTTGTCATTGGTGGACGAACTGGTTGTGGTAAAACAATATTTTTGAAAAATATACAAAATTCTATAGATTTAGAGGGTTTGGCAAATCATAGAGGTTCCTCTTTTGGGAGAAGAATTACACCACAACCTACACAGATAAATTTTGAGAATAATTTAGCGTATGATTTAATTCAAAAATTGGCTAAAGGTTTTGAGTATCTTTTATTTGAAGATGAGGGAAAATTTATAGGAAGTGTTTATATTCCAAAAAATTTTGCAAGCTATTTAGCGCAAGCACCTCGTATTATATTAGAAGCATCCATGTCAGAGCGTATAGAGATAACATTTCAAGAGTATATAATCACTGCACAAGAGAGTTATAAAAAACTGTTTTTTGATAATTTTTTAGATGTATGGAAAAATGAGATATACGATGCGATGAAGCGAATTGAAAAAAGGATTGGTTCTCAAAGATATAAAAAAGTTTGTGAACTCTTTGAAAATGCAGTGCAAGAGCAGATAAATTCTCAATCATGGGAACTTTATAAAGATTGGATTGCATATCTTTTGGAAGAATATTATGACCCGATGTATGATTATCAGATACAAAAACATGAATCAAAAATAATATTTAGAGGCACAAGTCAAGAGATTATAAATCATTTTGAAAATGTATTAAAAAGGGGGACAAAATCGTGATATATAAATCGAAGCTCGGTGATTTAGACCTTTTGCAGGTAATCCGATTATATCCAGCTGGTGTTGTGGATATGCATGGCGAAATTGCGGAAATGTCTTTGGAATGGATTGACATGAGTGGTGATAAAGTGAAAATTAAATCATTTATTCTTGTTTTTGAGTTTCCATGCGTAACTGAAGATGTAAGAAATAAAGTTGTTCTTGAATTTGAAACAAAAGATGAATTAATTGCTGTCATGACTGAAGTGGCACAGTTATTCAAAGTTTAAATCAGATGAGTAATAATTTAGAACATACACAATATAATCTTGTAGATGCAATAGCAGGTTTGATTGATGAACATCATGAACTTATAATAGAAAATTATAAGGATAGGGATAATCAAATTCTCATTAAAAATGAGTTACGAGATAAAATATTCGCATTAGTAGAGAGCGTAGAAAATGAAAAGCTCAATCAAAAAGAGATTATTAAATCTGGAGTAAGAGAGGCATTTAGACTTAAAAGTAGTGATATTGTAATCGTAAAACAAGATTCTATTTTTGTGAAACTTTTTGAATATTGTCATAAAAATGACAGTGTAAACCCTATAGCTAATAGATATAATGGAATTGATGAAAGTGAACTTGCATCTTTTTACAAAGAACATTTTGCACTTGCAAAAAATAAAACTTTTTTTAAAGTTGTTGCAAAGCTTTTTTTTGAAAAATATTTTTTGAGACATAAAATTAGTAATCATGAATATGAACAAAATGTATTTGGATACATTCAAGCAATTATGACAGAAGAGTTACTTCATGAATTTGATTATAGTGAAGAATTTTTTAAAGGATTTGCAGGTTTTCTTTTTAGACTTTATTTCAAAGAAGTATTTGAAGATATAGCAGAGTTGATGTTGATAGAATTGGCCGCATCCAACTCTTTTATAATAACTTTTTTAAAATATTACTCTTTAGATATAGTTGTACTTGGTGGGACAAAATATAGAGTTCCAAGTCTTTTGAGTGAAAATGATATGAGATGGAATGTCATTTCCATGTTATCCGTTGTCAAACTTTATATTAAAGTAAAAATATCAAGTAAAGAATTATATGAATACAAAGCAATAAAAGAGGAAGAGATTCAAAAATTATATAGAAATGGTGTCTCCCCTATAGAATATAATCGTCTATTCAATCTAGAAAAAGATAAAGTTACCAATACCATAAATGGTCTCCAAAATAAATTAGATAAAGATTATGATTTATTAAGAATAAGAAAAGATGAAACAGAAAAAGAAATATTACGAGAAGACATAACATTTCTCAAAAGAGATATACAAAAATTAAAAGAAGAAAAAAATATTCTACTCAATAAATTGATTCCAAAAGGTGAAATTAATAAATATGTATCGCTTCAAAAAGAGATAGACTCCACTTATCGGTTAGCAAAAAGGGAAGAGCGGATAATGTCACAAAATGAGGAAGCTTTTAAGTCAATAAAAAATGCATTAGTAAAAGCACTTACATCAAAAAAACAACCAATTTAAGGTATAAATAATATGAATTTTGATGATTATAAAAAAGCAGTAGAAAAACTTAACCTTTACGCACACCATTATTATGTTCTTGATAATCCTTTAACGACTGATGAGGTTTATGACAAACTTTATCATGAAGTTTTAGAATATGAAGAACTTAATCTTAATAAAATATTAAAAAATTCCCCCACTCAAAGAGTTGGAGATATTGTGAGTGAGGGTTTTATAAAAGCACCACACCTTACTAGAATGTGGAGTTTAGAAGATATTTTTGATATGCAAGAGTTACAAAAATGGCTGATTAAAACTTATAAATTAGATGAAAATATCTCATTTTATTGTGAACCTAAATATGATGGAGCGAGTTTAAATCTTATCTACGAAAATGGTGAATTAGTTCAAGGTATCACAAGAGGTGATGGAACAATGGGGGAACTGATAACTCAAAATGTAAGAACTATCCGTTCAATTCCATTGACAATTGCACATAAAGAAAAAATAGAGATTCGTGGAGAAGTGGTCATTTTTAAAGAGGACTTTGAAACAATAAATGTTGAAAGACTAAAAAAAGGGAAAGCTATTTTTGCTAATCCTAGAAATGGAGCTGCGGGAAGTCTTAGACAATTAGACCCTTCTACTACAGCTTCTAGAAAATTAGTTTTTTTACCCTATGGAGTTGGAGAAAATTCACTTCCTCAAAAACTCTTAAGTGAAAAAATGGAATATATTTATGAGCTTGGATTTAAAAAACCACCACAAAGAGCTACATGTAAAGGGTTTGAAGAGATAGAAGCAATTTATGAAGTGATGAAAAAAGAGAGAGATTCTTATTCCATGATGCTCGATGGCATGGTGATAAAAGTAAACGAAATAGCTGTACAAATAGACATGGGATATACAGTGAAAGTACCAAGATTTGCAGTGGCGTATAAATTTCCAGCAGTTGAAAAAATTACAACTTTAAAAGAGATTGTTTTGCAAGTTGGTAGAAGTGGTGCTGTAACTCCTGTTGCTATTGTAGAGCCGATTGATATTGACGGTGTTATTGTTGAGCGTGCAACACTCCATAATTTTGATGAGATTGACAGAAAAGATATCCGCATCCATGACAAAGTAATTATTTTAAGAAGTGGCGATGTGATTCCAAAAATTATCCAAGTTTTAGTACATGAAAGAGATGGCTCACAAATACCATATATCCGTCCAACGCTTTGTCCTGTTTGTGCAAGTGAACTTTTGGATGAAGGAGTTCTTTTGAAATGTCAAAATCTTGCATGTGAGGCGAGAGTTGTAAATTCTATTATTTATTTTGCTTCAAAGCCATGTTTAAATATTGATGGTTTAGGAAATAAAATAGTAGAAGTTTTATTTCATTCTAAGCTTGTCAAAAGTGTTGTAGATTTATTTGATTTGACATTAGAAAAACTTTTGTTACTTGATGGTTTTAAAGAGAAAAAATCTCAAAATATTTTAAATGCACTCGAACAGGCAAAAGGGTGTGAATATTGGCGTTTTATAAACTCTTTAGGGATTGAACATATTGGTGAAGTGGCTTCTAAAACTTTGAGTGTAAATTTTGGAAGTGCTTTCATAGATGCTACAAAAGAGCAAATAATTGCATGCGACGGAATAGGTGAAGAGATGGCTGAGTCTATTTTAGAATTTGTGCGAGTAAATAAACATACAATTCTTAAACTTCAAAATATATTAAACCCAAAAGAGCCTTTGAAAAAAGTAGAAGCAAAAGAAAACCCTTTTAAAACAAAAACAGTGGTTTTGACAGGAACCATGAGTGTCTCTCGTGGTGAGATTAAAGAGATATTGGAAACATTTGGTGCTAAAGTTTCAGGAAGTGTTTCCAAAAAAACAGATTTTTTAATTTATGGTGAAGATGCTGGAAGTAAATATGATAAAGCGATGGAACTTGGCGTGAATTGTATCACTGAAACTGAGATGAAAGAGATGTTGCTTTGAGCAGATTAGATAATTATTTGGTTGAGAAAAAAATTGCAGGAAGTAGAAACAAAGCACAAGAACTTATAAAAGAGGGTTTGGTAAGCGTTAATGACAAACTGATACTTAAGAGTTCTCATAAACTTGATGATTGTGATGAGGTTTTAGTTGGTGAACATAAAAAATATGTTTCCCGTTCTGCTCATAAACTCAGTGCTTTTTTAGATGAACTTAAACTGGATGTAAAAAATAAAATTACACTAGATATTGGTTCTTCAACAGGTGGATTTACACAGGTACTTTTGGAAAATGGAGTAAGCGAAGTAAGTGCTGTAGATGTGGGTAAAGAGCAGTTGCATGAAAGTTTAAAAGACGATGTAAGAGTATTTTCTTATGAGAGTTGTGACATCCGAAAGTTTAAAAGTGAGAAAAAATTTGATTTGGTTGTAAGTGATGTTTCTTTTATCTCTTTGCATAATATTTTGAATGATGTAGATAGACTCTCTCATGATAAAATTATTTTGCTCTTTAAACCACAATTTGAAGTGGGACGAGAGGCTAAAAGAGATAATAACGGTGTAGTCCTTGACGAAAAAGCGATAGAACGAGCAATGCAAAAATTTGAAGATGCATGCACGCTTAAAGAGTGGAAATTAATTTTAAAATCCCCATCAAAACTCATAGGAAAAGAGGGTAATCTTGAATATTGCTACTGTTATGAAAAAATAGTATAGCCATAGTAATTGATGGAATTTGATGGCTTTCTTTTTTGATTATTAAAAGTTAAATTTTATTCTTGAAGTTCATGTCGAATTTGATACTGTGGAATCAGAAGTTATACAAGATGTATCGAAAATAATTTAGAATTTTTATAACAAAAAAAAGATAGAATTGCACTGTTTTAAGCATTTTTACAAAGAATAAGCGATGAAAACGAAGGATAAAATATATGATTTTAATGATTGATAACTATGATAGTTTTACTTATAATATTGTGCAATATTGTAAAGAACTTGGGGCGGATTTAAAAATAATCCGAAATGATGAGATGAGTGTTGAAGAGATAGAAGCATTAAAACCTGAAAAAATTATTATCTCTCCTGGTCCTGCTTCTCCTGATGAGGCTGGAGTTACTTTAAAAGTAATTGAATATTTTCAAGATAAATTACCTATTTTAGGGATTTGTTTAGGTCATCAATGTATTGCTCAGGTTTTTGGTGGAGATGTTGTTCGTGCAAAAAATATGATGCATGGCAAAACATCTATCATGAAACAAAGTGGAGAATGTGTAATTTTTAAAGATTTACCGCAAACATTTATAGCAACTCGTTATCATTCTTTGATTGTAAAAAAAGATTCTTTACCAAATATTATAGAAGCAAAAGCTTTTAGTGAAGATGATGGAGAGATTATGGCACTTAAAATAAAAGATAAAGATATTTACGGAGTACAATTTCATCCAGAATCTATTATGAGCGAATATGGTCATGAAATTATTGGAAACTTTTTAAAAATATGAAATATAGATACATCTTATCCCTTATTTTAGGGATAGATGCCATAATACTTTTTTTGGAGACAAACACTCTTTCTATCTCTTATGATGAAACCTCTTTGCTGTATGGAGATTTTTCATTTTTACAAGCAATTATAAAATATTCCCTTACTCTTTTTGGTCAAAACGATTTTGCACTACGGCTTCCCATGATTGTATTTCATCTCTTAAGTGCTATTTTAATTTATGAAATAGCAAAAAAATATTTAGATGCAGTCCGAGATAGACTTTGGCTTGTGGTAATATTTATATTATTACCTGGTGTTGTAAGTTCTGCTTTAATTGTAAATAGCGCAGGATTGGTAATATTTGGACTTCTTTTATTTGTATATATGCATGAAAATATTTCAAGAAAAAGTACATACCCTTTATTGATTCTTTTTTCTATAATAGATGGAAGATTCCTTTATCTCTTTTTATCTTTGATTTTTTTTGCCAGATATAAGAGAGATAAAGTGTATTTAGGATTCAATAGCTTGTTATTTATATATTCATTATATCTGTATGGGTTTGATGTTGCAGGATTACCTAAAGGACATTTTTTAGATTCGATGGGTGTGTATTTGGTGATTTTTACCCCTATAATTTTTATCTATCTTATTTATGTATTGTATAAAAGATATTTAATAAAAAAAATTGATTTATTATGGTTTATGTCTACAACAGCGCTTATAATCTCTTTAATTTTATCTTTTAGACAAAGAGTAAGTGTAGAAATTTTTGCACCTTATTTAATTATTGCATTGCCATTAGCTGCAAAAACTTTTTCACATTCTTATAAAGTAAGGTTGAAAATATTTCGAAAAGGGTATAGATTTGCATTTATTCTTTCATTATTATTTTTACTTTTAAATACACTTATTGTTATTTTTAATAAAGAACTCTATCTTGTGATAAAAAATCCAAAATCTAATTTTGTATATAATTTTGATATAGCAAAGGATTTAGCAAAAGAGTTGAAGCAAAAAAATATAACTTGTGTTAATACAGAATTTAAAATGGCACAGAGATTAGAATTTTATGGTGTTATAAAGTGTGATAAGTATCTTCTAAAAGAAGATACTTTAGAAAAAGATAATTTTTTAAGTGTTACTTTAAGTTACAAAAATAGATTGATTTATAGTGCGAATGTTACGAAAATAAACAATTAATGAATCTAGCTATTCGAATTAACCACAGATGAGGGTAATTCAATAAGATATGGTAAAATATATGCCAAACATAAAAATAGGGAGTGGCAATGGCTCAGAAAGCGATACGCGAATATGACGGTAAAGCACTGTTTTCCAAGCAATGGGAAAATTATTTTAGTGGATTTCATTATGGATTCAAATCTGTTCTAGTTACAAGTGGAACAGAACTCTTAGAAATAGCTGAAAAGCATGGTTTTGAGTGGTTAAAACAAGAGCCTCTTGTTGCTAAACCAGATATGCTCTTTGGTAAAAGAGGTAAAAATGACTTAGTTCTTTTTAGAGATAAGAAACCAGGTGATGTATCACTAGCAGTAGCTGCTG
>CAMCYC010000035.1 GCA_945883795.1 Sulfurimonas crateris
CCTATGGAATCTGGAATGCTTGATGATTTTATTGAGCGAAAGCATGGAAGACAAGAAATTACTTATGTATTTCCTGCTTTAGAAGAGATTTTAAAACCTACTTATGGGGTAATCGTTTATCAAGAGCAAGTTATGCAGATTGTTCAAACAATTGGTGGATTTAGTCTTGGTGGTGCAGATATTGTTCGTCGTGCCATGGGAAAGAAAAAAGTGGACGAGATGCTCAAATACAACAAAGAATTTTCTTTGGGAGCTCAAAAACAAGGGCTTGATTATGACAAAGCCTCAAAACTTTTTGATTTAATTGAAAAATTTGCAGGGTATGGTTTTAACAAATCGCACTCGGCTGCTTATGCCATGGTTACTTTTCAAACAGCATGGCTTAAAACTTATTATCCCAATGAATTTATGGCAGCACTTTTAACCTCCGATAAAGACAATATGGAAAAAGTGGTTCGTTATATTGATGAGCTTAGACGCATGGGGATTGAACTCTCGCCTCCTGATGTAAATGATTCTTATTTGGAGTTTTCTGCAATTACAAAAGAGGAAAAAGATATTGTCCTTTTTGGTTTGGGTGCTATCAAAGGAGTTGGAAAATCTGCAGTTATGTCAATTATTGAAACAAGAGAAAAAAATGGAAATTTCATCTCAATTCAAGATTTTGTAAATAGAATTGACCCCTCAAAAGTAAATAAACGGTTTGTTGAATCGGTTATAAAATCGGGTGGATTTGATAGATTCGGATTTTCAAGAAAAGCACTTTTAGAGCAACTTGAACTTATAGTAGAAACAGCCAAAAAAGCAAGTGATGCCAAAAAAAATTCATTTGGAAGTTTATTTGGAGATGATGAAGATATTACAACGGTTAAACTTGAACTTAAAAATTCTTCTGAATATCCACTTAAAGAGATTTTAGAATTTGAAAAAGATACTTTAGGCTTTTATGTCTCAGGGCATCCCATGGATGAATATCGAGCAGAATTAGATGAACTAAATTATACACTTTCTTCAGAGATAGAAAGTGTCAAAGATGGTTCTTATGCAATTTTTATTGGTAAAGTAGAAGAGACACAAATTAAAACATCTAAAAAAGGACATCAGTTTGGGATTATAAGTCTTATGGATTTTCATGGCAATATTGAGATTATGCTTTTTTCGGATAAACTTGATGAGTTAAATGAAATGGACTTAAATGAACCTGTAGCATTTAAAGCCAAAATAACTCATACAGAGATGTTTACAAGAATCGGTGTCACAAAAATCATGACACTTAACGAAGCAAAAAAAGAGACAAAAAAAGTGAAAAAAGAGGTGCAAGAATTACCACCAGAGCCAATTAATTTGGCAATACGACTTGATAATAATACAGCGATTTTAGATGAAATTTATAATTTAATTCAGCAACACAGAGGCAATCGCCCTTTAAAAATAACTCTCATTGCAAAACTTCAAAATGTGGTGATAGAATCGGCAATAAGAGTAAGCAGTAATCTTATTATGGCTTTGGAGCATAATGAGCATGTGGATATTTTGTAAAAATTGTAGAGATTCAAAAGGAGATAAGTCATGACACTTATACTCAATAAAAATTAAATCCCTAATTTCTATTTCAAATAAATCTAAAATATTTGTTAAAAAACTTTCTTTTTTAAACCTGACTTAGATGTTCATGCTACTCAGTAAAGCATTCTTAAAAACAACATTTTATATAAACTATTCCTATAAACTCTCCAAAATATTATAAAGTTTTTCAAATTGTAAATTACTATCAAATAGTTTTAGAGCTTTTTCATGTCCATTTTTTGCAAGTTGATTTTTAAACTCTTCATTTTCAATTAATAATTTTATCTTTTGCATCAAATCATCAGAATCTTGCTTTTCAAATAACAGGCCAGTTTCATTGTCATCTATAATTTCCAAAGGTCCTCCATTATTTGTGCCTATCACCGTAACACCTGATTTCATAGCTTCAATAAGCACTAATCCAAAAGTTTCTCTATTAGTTGCCAAAACTAAACAATCCAAAATTTGCATAAGTTTTTGAGATTCTCTTGTAAAACCAGTAAAAATGATTTTATTTTCAATATTCTCTTTTTTTAGTTCACTTTTTAGACTTTCTAAATATTTTTCATCCATAGCATGACCCACAATTAAAGCTTGTAGATTCAAGCCTTCATGAAGTAGTTTTTTTATAGCGTCAATAACAAGATACTGCCCTTTACCCTCTTCTATACGACCAACAATGCCAACGGTAAAATTATTATTTAAACCATATTGAGTACGAAGCTTTTTCTTTTCATTTTCATCTATTATTGTCGGAGTTTCTGCACCCATGTATAACATTTTAATTTTAGGTTGTATATCAGATGGTATAAACTTTTCTAACTGCTCTTTTACTTGATAGGTTACGGCAAGTATCATTTCCATATTTTTATATAACCATTTATGATAAAAATCATTCTTAAATCTAGTCATAGTCATATTTCGAGTTTGAACTAATTTTGGTTTTTTGTTTGATAAAATCTTTGCTAAAACTGCAACTAAAATATCTTTTGTCCAGTGAAGATGCACTATATCAATTCCATTTTCATCTATAATACGAGCCAATTTTTTTGCACTAAAAAAAGATAAAAAACTTGGATGTCTTTTTATTTTTTCATATTTATAGGGTGTATTTTTGTAGTATTGTTCTAGCTTTCCAACCTCATTGATAACACTTATAACTTTCGATTTCTCATCTAAAAAATGAGATGCTCTCACCATATAAAGTTCAAGTCCTCCCAAATCTGGGGAAAGACAAAGTTCTAAAATATTTTTATTTTTCATTTTCTGCCATCTCAAGCATTACGACATGTTTCATGTAACTGTTGTATGCTGAAGCAAAGGCAACATGCCACTCATGAAGCCCACCAAAAATACCACCTTTTAAAATCAAGCCTTTAAAAAATGCTCCAAATCCATGCACAAAAGGGTCATACCAAGAAGCACGCTTGCCCTCTGCGTAACGAACTTTTGCCAAATTTACAGCAAATCTATCAGCCTTACTCACAAGTGTCCCAAAATTATCAAAAGAATAATGAAGCATGTCAATATCTAAAGGTTGTACATTATTACAAATAACAGCTCCATGTTCACCTTTTGTATTATATCCACAAGCAGATTTTTTATAAAGTCGTACAACTCTGTCGGGATACCATTGTCTTATAAATTTTTTACCGATAAAACTTTTTCTACGAAAGGAATAGGCATCAAACGCCCCATTTTCGAAGTCAAAATTTTCTAAATACTCTATTGCTTCATCCTCAAGTCGCTCATCTGCATCAATACTAAGTATCCACTCATTTGTAGCAAACTGTTCACAAAACGCTTTTTGTCCACCATCTCCAAGATACTTTTGTTGAATTACTTTTGCACCTAATGCTTCTGCTATTTGGCATGTTTCATCACTACTAAATGAATCAATAACTACCACTTCATTACAAATTCTTTGAACATTTTTAATAACATCAGATATGTGTTTCTTTTCATTTAATGTTATAATTGTACATGTAATCTTTTTTTGCATTTCAATCCAATAATTTTTTACCCAATTCTATCATAAAGTAGTTAAACTCGTTATGTCACAAAAACTTGAATTCAACCGAAATTACCCAACTTTTAAAGATATCTTACTTGATATAAAATCAATTTTTTTAAAAAACTCAAAAACTATTCATCTTGCTAGAAATGAATTAAAAGTTATAGAAATTGAAAATATCAATACAGTTGTAAAAGCCTTTAGAGTTCCAAACCTACTCAATCAATTTGTATATGCATATATAAGAAAATCAAAAGCATATAAAGCATTTCATAACGCTACAAAACTACACCAATTAAATGTTTCAACACCTGAAGCAATTGGATACATAGAATTTTTTGAATGTGGATTGCTAAAAGAAAGTTTTTTTATATCTCAAGAGTTTCCCTATGACTTTACAATTGCACATATTAGAGATAAACAACCATCTTATAAAATAAAAGTTTTGGAAGATTTTGCAGAGTTTACTTATGAAATTCATAAAAAAGGTGTTTGGCATGTTGATTATTCTGGTGGGAATATTTTAGTTAAATTTGATGGGGATAAGTATAAATTTTCATTAGTTGATATTAATCGTATGAAATTTTTTGAAATCAACCTCTATGAAGGACTAGAAAATTTTAACAAACTTTGGTTTAATCAAGAAGATTTAACAACAATTGCAAAAACTTACTCTAAATTAGCCAATCTCAACGAAGAAAAAGCAATTTCTAAAATACTCATGTATGATAAAAAATTAAAAGACAAAATCCTCTTCAAACGAAAATTAAAAGGAAAGAGATAAATCTTATTAAAAAAGTATTGCAATTTGTCATAAAAATATTAATTTTATAATATGAAGAAAGCTATAATTAGCAATATAAGGAGCTTTTATGAATAGTTTTATCAATATTGTTGAAGAGATAAAAAGTATTATTTCAAACGATTTTCCTGCAAAAAAAGTGTTTGATAAGGATGTTGCCAATGTCTTGGGGATTCCTCAAATGAATTTTGCGACCATGAAAAAAAGGGATAAAATACCTTTTAATGAACTTTTAGATTTTTGTGCGCTTAGGAGTATCTCTATCAATTGGTTGCTTTATGGTCAATCACCTGAGAGTTTGGTGGAAGCTACTCATAAGTTTTATATGATTAAATATTTTAGTGATATTAATGCAAGTGCTGGTGGTGGTAGTGAAAATGAATTAAATAAAACAGAACAGATTAAAATTCCAGAACAATTTGTTCTCATGCTTGGTGGAGAAAAAGAGCTCAAAAATATTGAAGCGATTAATGTTTCAGGGGATTCCATGGAACCTACTTTTGCTTACAATGATATTGTTTTTATTAATAGAAAAAAAGTCGACCTTCAAAGAGGTGGTATTTTTACCATTAGAACAGACGCAGGACTATTTATTAAGCGTGTTCAAAAAAGGATAGATGGCATGATAGATATTCTATCTGATAATCAAGTGTATGCTACACAAATACTTAATCCCTCAGAAATAGAAGTGATTGGCAGAGTTGTAAGTAGACTTGGTAATATATATTAAAAAGGGGTTATATTGAAATATTTATTAATTTTTGTGTTTACTTTTATATTCATTGGTTGTGCTCAAAAAGAGGTAAAACCTGCAAAAAAAGTACATATTGAAATAGCTGATTTGGTCAACATACCACAAGATATAGCTTTTTTTACTAAAAATATTGATAATAATATCAGTATATATAATATTCAAAAAGAGTATCAAAGACATTATTTTAAAATATGGAATATCAAAAAACCGCCTGAAACAGTACAAAGTATTCAATGGTCTTTTTACGCCTACAAAGCAGGAAGTAGCTATGGTGAAAATTTACAATTATTAAATAATTCTTTCTTTAATAAAATGCATGAAGATTCAAATTTTGATGCTTTTGCAACTTTAAATAAAAAAGGGCTTACGATTAGACATGCAAGTTTAAGAGTCTTTCCTACACATAGACCGCTACTAAAAGACCCAACTCAAGCTGGAGAGGGATTTCCCTTTGATTATCTACAAAATAGTTCTATAGAAGCAAATGAACCACTATTTATTTCCCATTATTCTAAAAATAAAGAGTGGGTTTATGTTTTTAGTAATTTTGCTTCTGGTTGGATTGAAACGCATGATGTTGTATTTTTGGAAGATGAATATACCGAAATGTGGCAAAAAGCAGAACAAATTTTTATAACACAAGATGATGTTCCGATTTTTGACAGCGAAGATGGAAGTTTCTTATTTAATTCAAAAATTGGGATGTTATTTGCTCTTTTAGAAGAAGACGAAGAAAATTATACAGTTTTAACAGTCTCAAATTATAAAAAATCTGAAGCACTTTTTCTCAAATCTCGCATCTCAAAAAAGATTGCACATAAGGGAGTTTTTTCTTTAAATAAAGAGTATTTAGAAAAAATCATGAACGGTATTTTCGATACAAATTATGGTTGGGGCGGAATTTATAACCAAAGAGATTGTTCCTCTACACTTCGAGATATGTACGCACCATTTGGTATTTGGTTGCCAAGAAATTCATTCCAACAATCTAAAATTGGAACAACTATCAGTTTAGAAAATTTGAGTGATGAAGAGAAAATCAAACTTATTAAAGAAAAAGGAATCCCTTTTCAAACTCTTTTATACAAAAAAGGACATATAGTTCTTTATGTTGGAACATATCATGATGAAATAATTGTTTTTCATAATATGTGGGGAATAAAAACTACAAAAGATGGTGTTGAAGGGCGAGTTGTCATTGGTAAAACAATTCTTAGTACTCTAAAAATTGGCAAAAATCAACTTGGATATAATGAAAATAACACAATACTAAGAAATTTAAAAAGTATGAATATCTTAACAAAAAAATTATAGCCATTTTCATGGCTATAAAAAGACTTTAAACTTTGATGTCCAACAAAGAACCAAGCATCTCATTTTGAGTTTTTATTGCACTCACATTCAGCTCGGTAGCATTTTGTACAACTATTTGGTCAGGAATTTCTCGTGCTAAATTTGTTTGACTTTGAAGAGAACCATTGTCAATTGATTGACGCACATTTGCCCTCACAGAAGTACCACTTTCATTACTCATTTTTGTATCACTTGGAACAAAACGCTCACTGTTAGCATTTGCAATATTATTTGCATTTGTATTCATCATCGTTTGATGAGACATAATTGATGATATATTATTCGAAATATTCATACTGTCCTCCGTTGAAAATTTTGTCACACATACAATATTATATTTATAAATGGATAAAACTATCTTGAGACATTGAAAATTAGCAATTTTTGTCAATATTATTAAAAATATCTACAATTTTATCTTTAATTAAGATAATTATCTGTACAATTCTGTCCATAAAAAAGGTTGCTAAAAAATCTTTTTTTATATTTAATGTTGGCCCCGTCGTCTAGAGGTCAGGATCCATGGTTTTCATCCATGTTACAGGAGTTCAATTCTCCTCGGGGTCACCAACAAATAATATTCTTCACTATCTAAAATAACAACTCTTTAATTTCATTACATTGTTTTAAATATATAAAAAATCAATTTGACATTTTTGCTATAATCTTCTTTTGCATATAAAAGAGGAAAAACGGTTTATGAAAATAATTTCACTTTTATTATTTCTTTGCTCATTTATAATTTCGCATGAGATAGAGTTGACTCAAGATGAACGCTCTTATTTAGAGAAAAAAAAAGTTATTACTATGTGTGTAGACCCTGACTGGGAGCCTTTTGAGATTATCAATGACTCTGGTCAACATGAGGGAATAGCCACTGATTTGATTCGTCTCATATCTTCAAGAGTTTATGTTCAAATACAATTAGTAGCTACAAAAACTTGGGAAGAATCTATAGAATTATCTAAAGATAAGAGATGTGATATCTTAAGTTTTTTAAATGAAACGCCCCAAAGAAAAGAGTGGCTTATATTTACTCAGCCTCTTTTTAGTGACCCAAATGTACTAATAGCTAGAATAGAATCACCTTATATAGATAATATTGCAACAAAAAATCTTTCTATTGCTCTACCACGAGATACAGCCATGTCAGAGAGATTTGCAATAGATTTTCCAAACTTAACTATTATCCCAACCACAACTGAATCAGAAGCTTTTCGACTCGTCGAAGATAAAAAAGCTGATTTAACACTTCGTTCTCTTATTGTTACTGCTTACACGATAAAAAAAGATGGTCTCTTTAATCTTAAAATTGTAAATCAGCCAAAAGGGTATGAAAATCATCTTCGAATAGGTGTTAGAAAAGATGAACCTATTTTAAAAGAGATACTTGATAAGGGAATAAAAACTCTTTCAAAAAGCGATAGAGATAGCATAATCAACAATCATGTCGCTATTGTCGTAGAAGAAGTAACTCTTTATAGTGTTTGGTTATGGGTCTTGGCAGTTTTAGCAATTCTCTCTTTGCTTATTATTTTTTGGAACTATCTTTTAAGAAAAAAAGTGGTTCAAGAAGTAGCAAAAAATCTTGCCAAACAAGAACAACTCGTACAAAAACACAAACAAGCAGAACTTGGTATACTTGTCGGAAATATAGCACATCAATGGAGAGATGGTCTTTCAAGTATTGGTTCTAAAAATATGTTTCTCTTGGCAAAAATTGATTTTGGTATAGAAATTTCTCAAGATGAGATAAAAGAAACTACAAAAATGATAGAAAAATCTATCGACTTTATGAGTGATACTATGAAATCATTTTTACAATTTTATAAAGTATCAACAGAGATAGAGATATTTGATGCCTACCATTCAATACAAGAAACAATGACAATAATTGATTTAAAAATCAAACACCTTCGCATCAATATAGAATTTCATGTGATTGAATCACTTCAATTGGAGGGAATAAAAAATGAGTGGATGAATGTTTGGCTCAATATTTTTATGAACTTTATTAATATCTCAAAACAAAGAAAACTTCTATCTCCACATATAGATATTATTATAGAAAACGAGAGAATCGTTTTTAAAGATAATGGCGGTGGTTTTGATATACAACATTTAGAGAATATAACAAATAATAAAAATACAGGGCTAGGATTAATTATATCAAAAGAGATAGTTCAAAAATACAATTGGTATCTCATCATTGAAAACATCTCATACGGCGCACAATTTACTATTGCAAAAAATTAATAAATTCTATTTTATGATACTACTATGATATTGATTCGCTACTATTCTAAACTTAGTTTATCAAAAATTTATAGGATGCAAATATGAAAACGATTAAAAATATATTAAAAAGTCTTAATATCTTGTATGCTGAGGACAATAAAGAGATACGAGAAAGCGTAGAAAATACACTTAAAATGATTTTTGCAAATGTTTATTCTGCTGTTGATGGCGTAGAAGCATTAAAAATATATGAAGAAAATCCAATCAATATTATTTTACTTGATTATGTCATGCCTTCAATTGATGGATATGAAGTGGCAAAAGAGATACGAAAACATGACAAAAAAATACCTATCATTATTTTAAGTGGACATACAAATAAAGAAAAACTTATGAATGGAATTGAAGTTGGTTTAGTGAAATATATTGAAAAACCACTCAAATATAGTGAACTTTTAGAAACACTTCAAAAAGTTGTGATAATACTTGAAGAGAATAATTTATTAAAAATTAAGTTAGATGAAGATACACAATATGACTATATCAGTAAAATTATAATGCAAGGTGAAAATAAGATAAATCTTACAAGACAAGATATTGATTTATTAGAATTGTTACTTAAAAATAAATCAAAGCTTGTGACAAAAAATCAGATAATAGAGTTTGTTTTCAAAAATCAAACAATAGAAGACAATACACTTCGAAATGTAATTTATAGATTACGAAAAAAGATAAATTTAAATATAATTATTACAGTAAAAGATTTGGGATATATGATTCAATGAAATATTTAAAAATATTTTTCATTGTTTTAATCCTAATTTTACCGCTTGAAGCAATAGAAAAAGTCTCTTTGCAACTTGCATGGTTGCATCAGTTTGAATTTGCAGGTTTTTACATGGCAAAAGAGAAAGGTTTTTACGAAGAAGTTGGTCTTGATGTAGAGATTAAAGAGTACAAATATGGGTTAAATCTCACAGATGAAATCATTGCTCAAAAATCAACTTATGGGGAGTCAGGAACAGTTCTTTTAGTTGATGCAAGTCTTGGCAAAAAAACAAAATTATTAGCAGCTCTTTATCAATCTTCTCCACTTGTCTTTTTAAGCATAAAAGCATCTCATGTTGATTCTGTATCAGATTTCAAAGGTAAAAGAGTGATGATAACGCCTGAAGCAGATACGACTATCGCTTTTTATTCTATGATTAATCGCTATGGGATAAAACGAGAAGATGTGATTTATCAAAAGCATTCGTTTAATATTCTTGATTTGGTTAATAATAAAACCGATATTATGATGGCTGTCTCATCCAATGAACCTTTCTTGCTTCAAGAATTAGGGGTACAATATAACACTTTTGACCCACGAGAATATGAATTTGATTTTTATAATAACCTTATATTTACCTCTGAAGATGAAACAAGCAATCATCCAATCAGAGCTTCTAATTTTACAAAAGCCTCTCTCAAAGGGTGGGAATATGCCTTTAGACATATTGATGAAACAGTAGGACTTATTTTACAAAAATATAATACTCAAAAGAAATCAAAAGCAGCACTCCTTTTTGAAGCAAATGTAATCAAGAAGTTAGCTTATTCAAAAAATGGTAGTTTAGGGGAAATTGATGAAAATAAACTTCAAAGAATTTATGATATTTATAATACCACTGGATTAATCAAAAATTCTATAAATCCCAAAGAGATGATTTTTCAAACGCCAAATTCTCTTGATTTAACAAAGCAAGAACAAGAATATTTAGAAGAAAAATCTTTTAGCGTCTGTATTCAACCCGATTTATTTCCTATAGATGGCTCAACCAAAGGGATACACAGTGGAATTGTTGCAGATGTCTATTCTATTATATCTCAAAAACTTGGCGTAACTTTCTTCCCTTTTATTTCTGATAATATTCAAAGCTTTCACAAAAATATTCAAGAAAAAAAATGTGACCTCATCTCTGTTGTGACTACAGAATATAGTGAGTTCAACAACTACTCCTTAACACAACCTTTTATCTTTACATCTATGGCTATTATCAGCACTGTCAATAAACCATTTATCAATGAAATAAGTTCACTTGAAGGGAAAAAAATAATAGTACAGTATGAAGCATTTAAAAATTACCTACTTGACTTAAATCCAAATCTAGATATTACCGTACTAAATGCTCAAGCAGAAATAGCAAAAAAAATTTTAAACAATGACGCTGAATGTGCTATATTACCAAGCTTATCGGCAGAATGGATGATTCAACAATATGGAATAGGTACACTTAAAATCAATGGATTTGCAGGAAAAGAACATCCGCTTAGTGGAAGTATAGGTGTGATTGAGGATAATCAATTAATGCTTCTTATTTTAAATAAAGTATTAAAAACTATTCCTGAAGAAAAGATTCATGATATTATAGAAAGCTGGACATTAAAAAATTACACCAATCCTATAAAATATCCCATTGCCATCTGGATTAGTGGAGTTTCTTTGGTAATTTTTCTAGCATTTTTATATCGTCAGCGTTCACTTAAAAAATTAAATCTGAGCTTAAAAGATAATGTAAGCCAAAGGACTCAAGAGCTTGAAAGTTCAAATAAATTATTGGAGGCTATCTTTAATACTACAAAAGAGTCTATTGCTATCATAAATAAAGATACACAATTTTTATTTGCAAACAAAGCATATTTTGAAATGACTGGATATAGCGTAGATGAACTGTATGAACAAACATGTTTTGATTTGACTTTTGAGAAAGATAGAGAAAGAATTGTTCAAGCTTTTGATATCATTGAATCACAAGGTTATTTAGATAATTTAGAAAAAAAATGTATTTGTAAAAACGGGGAAGTTATTGATGTAGCATTCAATATTCTTGTGATGCCTGACTCAAACACTTATCTTATGCTTGCACATGATGCGACAGAAGAGAATTTTTTAAAATCAGAACAAAAAAAGCAAGAGTATCAATTTTTACAACAATCTCGATTGGCACAAATGGGTGAAATGATTTCTATGATAGCTCATCAATGGCGACAACCGCTAGGTTCCATAGCATCTACAACTATAAATATGAAAATTAAACTTGACCTAGAAGTATTTGATTTAAACACTCAAGAAGATAAAGAACAATGCTATCTATTTTTTCATGAAAAACTTGATAGCATAGAACATCATGTAGAAAATCTCACCACAACGATAGATGATTTTCGGAATTTTTATAAACCTAATAAAAAATTGGTTAAAAGTTCTTTTAAAGAGGTGGTACATAAGGCATTCAAAATTATAATAAATTCACTCAAAACTAATAATATTCAGATTATTGAAGAATATTCCCAAGAACTTCCAATAGAAATATATGAAAATGAGATGATACAAGTTGTTTTGAATATCTTCAAAAATGCTCAAGATAATTTTCAAGAAAAAGGAACGCAAAATCCTAAAATAGAAATAAGAAGCAATGAAAATACTCTTTCTATCTTTGATAATGGTGGTGGAATACCAGAAAATATTTTAGTCAAAATTTTTGATCCCTATTTTTCAACAAAAAATGAAAAAAATGGTACAGGACTTGGTCTTCACATGTCAAGGATAATTGTTGAAGAACATCACAAAGGCAAGCTCATAGCAACCAACAAAAACAACGGTGTTTGTTTTGAAATCAATCTGGAGAAAAAAAATGAATATTAAAATAATACGAGAATACAGCCAAGACTTAAATGTGCTATATGTTGAAGATGATAAAACACTTTGCCACAATACAAAAGATGTTTTAGAAAACTATTATAAATCTGTTGATATTGCCTATGATGGGCAAGAGGGTATTGATAAATACCTGAGCTATTTCGAAAAAAATGGATACACTTATGATTTAGTCATTACAGATATTAATATGCCTAAAATGAATGGACTTGAGTTAAGTAGCACTATACTCAAAGAAAATCCAGAACAATCAATAATCATTATCAGTGCACATGATGAAGTCTCATTTTTACTAGAAGCAATCGATATTGGTATCTTTGGATTTTTGACAAAACCACTTAATAACCAAAAACTGATGCAAGTTTTATATAAATCATCTATGGCAATTTTTGATCACAAAATTGTAAAAAATCATGTGGAACATCTTGAAGAATTAACTTTCCATTTAGAACAACAAAATCGTGAGTTGCAAATCACAAATAGCCAATTAGAAAAATCAATGCGTCTTTTAGATACGATTATTCATAAAGAGGAAATTTTACATCCCAAAAAAGAGTTAGTACGCCATGAAAGTAAATATGATAAAGATTTTGAACTCTTACGAGAACAACTTATTAGTTTTACTGAAAATGACCTATTTGAACTCATGGAACTCACAAATGAGTGTGATGTTATTATCATTGATATTATCAATAACATAGAAGCAATAGATATAACATCTCGTTCTCAATTGGCTACATTATTCAAAAAATATGCCTCCACACTTGCTATGTACTCATTTTTCAATGATTTTAGTGTTGCTTTTATGACATTTGCTAATACATTAGAAAATAACCCTCTTCCAACAAATGAAGAAACAATAAAAAATATTTTCTTATTTCTTGAAACTTTTATATATGATTTGAATAGATGGCATAATGACCTTTTATCTGCAGATGAGAGTAAAATAAACGCTTTTGATGCTTCAAATATTACGAATATGCGTCTGATTACAAATATGTGGATAGAACAAGAGGAAACGGGAGCAGTTAGTCTAGATGCTATTTTTAATTTTTAACTCTTTAAGAGTGAATCTCAAAAATCCTCATTTTTGCACTTCTACTTCTTGGATTTGCTTTTAGCTCATCTTCTTGTGCCATGATAGGCTTTTTTGAGATAATCTTTCCCAGAGAGTGATTATTCCCACATGTACATCGTATCGCTTCAGTTGAACAGATACAAGATTTTGCCCATTGACTAAATGCTTGTTTGACAATTCTATCTTCCAATGAATGAAAAGATATAATTGCTATTTTTGCATCCAAAAACTTTGCTTCTTCTATACTCTGTAAAAGTGATTTAAGCTCCCCTAATTCATCATTTACCTCTATACGAATTGCCTGCATTAAAAGTGTCGCAGGATTGATATTTTTTCCTTTTGGCATGTGTGGATTCAGCACTTTAGAAAGCTCTTTTGCTGAATGAAATGGGCGATTTTGAACGATTGCATGAGCTATTTTTTTATAGTTTCTCAGTTCTCCATATTCTAAAATAACTCTCTCAAGTGCATCTATAGAATACTCATTAACAACATCTCCAGCACTGAGCATTGCACCCGTATCCATTCTCATGTCAAGGTTATCACTTTCGTATGAAAAACCTCTCTCTTTTTGGTCTAGTTGTAATGAAGAAACTCCAATATCTGCAAGTAAACCTACAATATTTTTTCCATCATTTGTGCCTAGTATCTCTTTGATAACAGATGAAAATCTCCCTTTTTTTATACTTACTCTCTCATGATAAGGCGCTAATCTTTGCGTAGAAAAATCAATAGCAGTTTGGTCTTGGTCTATTGCTACTAACTTTATATTTGGATTGGATTCAAGTATCATAGAAGAGTGTCCACCATAACCCATAGTACAATCAATCACAATTCCTTCTTTAAAATCTTTAAAAATCTCTACAACTTCTCTATATAAAACTGGAATATGTGGAATATTTTGCATACAAGTCCTTTGAAATATTTTTATTTAAGTTTATGAAGTGTGCTTTCACTCCAAAATGAAGGGTTAATTATTTTGTTATTTATTTGAATAATATTTAATGGTATATAGTTAAGTGTTTCAAATTTTGTTTCAGGGGTAATACTATACCAATAATTCCACATGTAAGCACGAGGGTCATCAATCCCTGCAACTTTACTCCATTGACGGTCTATTCTCTTGATTATTTCATTTTCTTTATAAAAATCACTACGATATACTGTAAAATGTTTTACATCCACATAATCAAGACGATAATCATACCATGCAGCCTCTTTTGGGATTGCTTTTAAGAGATAAACTTCTGCTTGTAAAGTCACTTTATCCTGAGGCAGTATTTTTGTAAATCTATCTTTTTCAGAATCTTTTAATTGCATCTGACCAAATTCAAAATCTATAGTACTTTTTTGCATGATTTCATAATTATCTTCACTAAGCCTACGAAGTTTTGCTTCTTCAACAAAAGCAACATCTGCTGCACTATAGCCTATATTTTTTGAAGGCTCTGCCATACGACGCACTTTTCGAAGTGCTGGTAACCACATAAGCACCTCAAGCGATTTTTGCTCATCTACAAATTCACGCAATAAAAGTCCCGTTCCTTGAAGATTACCTGATAAAAAAACAATAAGGTCTTTTGATTTTGTGACACCATCAGAATAATCATTATTAAGATATCGCTCTGCACGAAGTACTCTAGGTTTTTTTCCAGCTGCTCGTTTGACAACAAGCACACTACTTATACCTTGTGCTTTTATGAGCTGATTATTAAGATAAAATTGATGATTCACAAAATAAACCTGTTTTGCAACTTCCTCTGCATCAATTTTTATAGGATAAGGTAAAGTTCTATCTACCGCTCCAAATACAAGTGTTCCAATAAGTAAAAGTGTTAATAATTTCATCAGTACACCCCTTTTTTGCATAATTATAACATAAGAATTTTTGATAAAATTGAATATTGAGATTTATTGAAAAGAAGTTAGAAAAAGAAAGAAAAAAGAGAAGTAGTTAATTTTTGTGAGAAGAGCTCTTGTATGATTATACAAGAGCTCTTTGTAATAATTTTTGTGTATAAGTTTGACTGATTGTTTCAAACAATTTTTGTACTAATTCAGAATTGTGATAAGACAAAACTCTCGCATAAAGTTTTGTCGTACTTAAACATTTTGAGCAATCATAAACGCTACAAAATGACGCTATTTTAGTTCTTCCTGCAAATAATTCATCAATATATTGTTTTGCTATATTTGTATCATTAATAAAAAAGTTCATATTTTTTCCTTGTCTTGTATAGTATAACTTAATTAGAAGTATACCATAAGAAATAATATTTACCTATTATTTTTATAATAAACGCTTATAAGTCATCTCCTTATATTCAATTAACATTGCTTCTAGTGTTAAAAACAATTTATGACTGGATTCTTCCATCATTTGAAAATTCTTAACTATATCGTCCAAATGTGATTCAACTTGATCTTTATCTGTTATATATTGAATATTTTTTAAAACCATATCATGCACATTCTTATGATATGGCACAATTTCATGATACGCTTTTGTTTTATCCATCAACTCTTTTCCTTGTGTATTGTACCATTTACCCAATCTACAACTATTATGGTCCGAGAAATTTTGATGTAGCGTTCTTGTGATAAGTGATTCATAAGCATTGTTTTTAAATACTAGATGGTCGATTTTTGCAAGTATTGTAAAGAGTGTTCCCGTCATTAACTGCGTATCATTTGTAGTCATTTTAGTAGCTTCTGTAAAAGAATAAAGTGTACTTGAAAACTCTTGAATAGTACGATTTAAATCATTTGACAAACCGTTCATAGCTTTTGAAGATTCATCAATCTCTAGCATCTCTTGATTGAGCGTACTAACAGAAATAGATATTTCCTGTGTTGCTTTTTGTGTACTTTCTGCGAGTTTTCTCACTTCATCTGCTACAACTGCAAAACCTCTTCCATGCTCACCCGCACGAGCTGCTTCTATAGCAGCATTGAGTGCTAAAAGATTTGTTTTATTTGCTATATCATTAATAATTGACACAACCCCTGAAATTTCATTTGTTCGCTGTGTTAAAGAATCAATTTTTGCTCCAGTTTGGGAAACTAACTCTACTATTTGTAAAACATCTACTGTTGTGTGTTGAACTTGTTGTTGCGTTTTATCTGAATCAGAAGATATTTTATCTGACCGAATAGTTATTTCATCCAAAGCCTGCATAGCTAAAGATAAATCTCTTTGAATAATTTCAAACCCTTTCATCCCTTGACCAATATCACTAATTCTAAAATTAATAGTAGTTTTTTTAATATTATGAGTATTGATTTGCATCGCTTCTACAGATATATTAATTGATTTTGCAGTATCCAAATATATACCATTTAAACCTTTTTCTATTATTTTTCTATGATACCTTCCTTCTGAAGTAGCTTTAAATGCACCTAAAACCTCTTTTGTAAATACTTCAAATTGGTCAAGAACATTATTTATCTCAAAATTAAGCACTTCTAATTCACCTTTTTCATGATTAATAACTCGATGAATTAATGTTCCACTTTGTGCATAATTTAAAACTTCTGCCATATCTCTAATTGTTTCTTGAACTTTTCTTATATTGACAAACATGTACCATGCTAAAAAGAAATTTGCAATATTTAAAACTCTCATAAAATCAAACCCGTAATGGTAAAGTTCAATCACCAACGCAATCATAAAGATTGTTATTGAGATTATATTTGCGTATTGTATTTTAGAGAGAGAAGATAAATTGTTCATAAGTCATACCTTTTTTTTGTAATAAAGAATTTAAATGAGTCAAAGAAGCACTCACGCCTCCTTTGTTTTCTAAAGAGAGTAGCTCTTTATAAAGGGGTTCTATAATATTTTTAATCACCGTTACATCAGGTTTTCGTCTTACTGAAAAGTATTCAAGCAAGTTCCCTTTATGGTCATAACTTGGTGTTACAAAAGCAATAACCCAATAATAATTTCCATTTTTTGTCTTGTTTTTTACATAAGCAAAAATTTCTCTACCAGCTTGAAGTTCTTCCCAAAGTTTCTTAAAAATAATTTTTGGCATATCTGAATGCCTTAAAATAGAGTGGGGCTTACCAATAAGTTCTTTAGTGTTATAGCCCGATAGTGATACAAACAACTCATTACCATAAGTAATATTTCCTTTTTTGTCTGTCTTTGAGATAATAAATTTATTATCCGCAAAAGATACTTCCTGATTCATTTTTTTTCCTAATCATTTTATAAATAGTTCGAGTTATAAGTATATAATAAATTTGTTTTAATTATCTCAAAAAAATAACTGAAATTAGAAAAATTAATATGATGATGAAAGAGCATGTGCGGGGGAAATCGCACATACTTAGTAAAATTAGCAAAATGTAGAAATAGTTTTATATTTTTAAATTAATGTATCAATAGCACTTTGACCATTTATCTCTTCAAAATTTTCTATTCCATAAAGTTTTGCAATTGTTGAAGCAATAGCGTAAGGCTCGTAACTTACAGAGTTTTCTTTTGGTCTTGTATAGAGTCTAGTACCATCTTCTCCATAAATTTCTGTTTCGCCTATAATTTTACCCATTTTCAAAGTATCATTATTTGAAAAGACCATGAGATTAAATTGATTTCCATGGTCCCAACCACCAGAATCATTTAAATTAACATTTCTACCAAATTCTGTCATAACCCAAATATTAATAGTTTTATTTTCTAAAGCTTTTAAATTTTGAATTGATTTATCAATAGCAACAATTAATTCATTATGTCTATTTGAATACTGATTGAGTGCATTACTATGGTCATCCCAACCAACAGGATGTTTTATAAAGGCTAATTTTGTACTTTTATTATTTAACATAAGTTTTAAATTTGAACTTAACGAGTCACTAATTACATTATTCTCAAATGGTATAGGAATCGTTTTTTGTGAAATATCATTAATAAAAGCACTTAATTCATTTCTTTTAAAAAAATGTCCACCCATTTTTGTAAGATACGCATTTGATTTATTTTGATTTACATTTCTTTCAATTAAACTATAAAAACTCTCACTCACTTTTTCTAAATGGTAATCGTTTTCAAAATCAAAAGGATTTTCAAGCTTAGAATTGATAGATATTGGATTTAAAAGAGCATTTGGAATGAGATTTCCATTATCATAAATAGCAGATTCTCCAAGTGTAATAGCAGGAATAACTGTTGACACATCAAGCTTGCCATTTTGATACAAAATTTCTAAAATCTCTCTAAAAAATCCAGCTTTTTCAATATCATTTGCCCCTTTTAAGTTTTCCATTTGTTGCAAACCATGACTTCTTGTATTGTTAATAGTTCTATTGATTGTTCTTACGATGCTCATATTTTTACTTACTAGCATCTCCTCCATTAACTCCCCACCTGCATTCTTCCAAAAACCATTTTCTGTTATCTCTATATTTGAGTATTTATTCTCTGACATAGATTGAATATCTTCAAAATTACTCAAGTTTCCTGCAAGTTCAGAAGCACCTCCATATAAAAATATAACTATATTTTGAGAATTATTATTGTATAAAGTTTCATTAAATGTAATCTTTTTATACGATTCACTATAGTCTTTCCCAAAAAGATAAGTTGGCATCAATACAGAGCCACTCCCTAAAATTGCAGATGTTTTCATAAAATTTCTTCTGTTCATAATTTATCCTTTATTTTATAAGCTTTTCATGACATAGGTTTCGGGTATTTGACTTATATAATCAAGTACAATCTTTACCATTATTGATTTATCATTATTTTTAAGAATGTTATACTCTTTAAACATCGCTAAAAATGTATCTTTTTCATCTTTCGTAATCCCTCTTTGAACCATATAAAGAAAAATATTGTCTAAAAAAGTTTCTTTAGAACTCCAATTGAGGGTTTGAACAAAATCAAAACTCCAACCTGCATCCCAATCATTAAACATACCATCTTTCACATCTGTCATAATAATATTTCTAAAATTTTTCATAATCACAGATGCACTTAAAATGTCAGTAGGAGGTGTTAATTCTCTTCCCAATTTATAGTACATGATTGGCTGATTGGCTGCTTTTGCAGTATCACTCAATCTTGAGAAAGTATTCAAAGCAGGAATAAAATCTATCTTTTTTGCATTTGATAAAAAAAGTTCCTCTATTGTTTTTGGTTTTATTGAATTTTTAAGATATTCATCCGAAAAAATTATTTGGAGCAAAATATCTTGATATGTTCTAGCTTCTCCTCCTAAAATAGTTGTTTTCATTTCAGTTTTTTTAGCTTGTGTATAAGTTGGAAAATAAAAATCTAAAAAATAATCTATAAAAACTTCTTTGACTCTGACATCTTTTGAAACCATAGTATAAAAATCTTCACAAGAAATTAAATTTTGGTTAAATATATTTATTACCTCATAGTTATAATTAAAATCAATAACTAAATTTTTTTCATTCTCGTTATATCTATAGTTTTGACAAGCTGTTGCTGATAATGGAACTAAACTATCATCAAAAACTTTCAGTTGCAATTCCAAAACTTCCCGTGTATTATCTTCTGGACTTCTGAATCTTCTCCAATGTTCCTCTGAAATGAGATAAGAATATAATATCTCCTGTGTAGATTTATTGAGATTCACATCAGTGAATATTTTTTGAAATAAATTTACCCCAGTTGTATCTTCTACAGTGTTAAGTTCACTACTCGCTGAAAAGAATTTAGAGTTAATTAGATTATATGCAACCCAAAAATTTAAATACTCTTTTGATATTGGCATATAAAACAATCTAGCTAATGCTTTTTGAACCATAACAACATTTCCGCCAAATTGGAATCCATTAATAATCTCTTCAGTTTGTGCTAAAGATTTTATATCAGATGTATTTAACAACGCTTTTATTTTCGTTATAGAGTTATTATCATCTTTATATTTATCAATATCTGATTTTTTCAATCCTAAAAATAGTGTTGAAAAAAGTTTGTCAAGCACTTGTATTCGCTCTATTGTGCTTAAAGCCGAATAATCACTATCGCTAAAATTAAATCCACTATTATTTTGATTTGAAACTTCAAAATTTACTTCAGGCGGTGTTTGTAGATTTAAAATATGTGGAGAATATGCATATATCCAATACCCTTTAGTTGTGTCTAAAGTATTCTCTTTTGGATTTAAAATCCAACTATTGTCACTATACGCAAAAATCCCTCCTATACTCTCACCATAAATACTTAATCTATTATCAATACCACCAACGAGATTCCAACCACTATGAAGCTCTAAAGATTCGAAATCAGACTTTGAACTTACAATTTTTTTATTATTTGCATTAAGATTCAAAATCCATATACCATCACTTTTTTTGATACTCAAAGTGTTTTGTATTGAATTTTTCCACATATTGTCTTGATAAGTCCAAACGATTTTATATTGAGAAACATTCAAGTCACTACTTGAAACTCCACCAACTAAATTCCATCCTGTAATTAAGCTAACATCAGCAAATAAACAAGCAGATGAAAGTAATGATACAACAAATTTTTTCATAAAATTCCCCCTAAAAAATTTAACATTAAGACATGATATAATAAAATTATTTACTTTTTTGCTTTTAAACAGCAATTCTAACTATGCCAAAAAAAACATCCCATAAAAACAAAGCGTTTCAAAAAAAATCTTCTCTATACTTAAAGTAATATAAATCATAAAAAACTCCTTATCAAAAATCAGCGTAAAATCGAGCAATTTCCAAGGTAAAGGCATCAAGTGAGTGTTGCTATTCAAGCGATCCATTTTTTTTTAGCTCCAATCATTACTTTGTTAGGAATCGAAATTAAATAATTAAGAAAACTAAATTTCTATAAAATTGCTTGAAATAGGAATTTTTTACAAAACTAAATTTATTATTTATTTAATTTTCATTCCTTAACTCCGAAATATCCATTAAATCACTACACTTTAGACAATTCATCCAGTCATTTCATACTCTTCATTTAAACTAATACCCATAAAATTCGTATTTATGCACTTCCTTTCAATCTTTTTATGCAGTTTAGGGAAAAATAGGTCAATATGCAAAGTGCTAAAAACTCTTCGTAAGGCTAATTTGGTAACTCCTGGAGTTATTTTAACTTTCTTATTTGCTAAAACTCTCCATGGTAATGACTCTCTAACTCTCTAACGGGTGCAATCTTAAAAACACTAAATACTCATATAAAAATATTTTAAAATAATAAAACACTATGCAACCATTGAATTTTCAGTTAATTTATCCCAAACTTGATTCCACCTACCATCAGTAAAAACAATTGCTCTGATTGGTAAAAATCTT
>CAMCYC010000036.1 GCA_945883795.1 Sulfurimonas crateris
GGTTTAAGCATAATTATCCCAGCAAATCTCCCTGTAACTCCATCTGCTCTATAAGAAAAATAGGTGTCATTTTTACAACTTGTACATTCATGAAAAATCTCAATATTTTCTTTTTGAATGCCACCGTTTAAAAGTTGCGTCTTTAAAATTTGAGTCACATCAAGGTAATATTTTGCATCTCTTTTTTGCATTGCATATTCTAAATTTAAACTCTCGGCTTCATGATATATTTCGCTTCCCACTTCATAACAGCAAACTCCAATACTTGCCCCAATAGTTACTAAAATATCTTTAGGCTCACTATGGAACTCATCTACAAAAGAATCCAAAACATTTTTTACTATGTTGTTAAAAGCACCAGCTCTACCTGCATGGGCAACTGCTATTACATTTCTTTTTGGGTCATAGAAAATAATTGGGGAGCAATCTGCCACCATAACCATAAGGGGAATACCAACTTTATTGGTTATAAGTGCATCACATGTCGGTGGATTTTCAAAATTATCTTGTGTATCAATAATATGCACTTTATTGGAATGGATTTGTTTCATGTGAACAAGCTTTTTTTTGTCATAGAAAAATGTTTTTGCGAGTGTTTGATGATTTTTTTCTACATGCAACAGATTATCATTGACATGAAAAGCCAAATTTTTACTATACCTTGTGGTAAAAGCATGAATAAGATTAGAATAAGAATTTAATTTTTTGCTATGATAAAATTTCATATAATTATTATATCAAAATTAAAGGCTGTTTTTGAGGAAGTTTAATACATATCCAATTTCACTTGATGGTGATGAGGTAGAAAAAAAACGGGAAGAGATAAGAGAGTATTTTCATAAAGCATTTGATTTATTTGAAAAAATATTTGAACTCTTAGTAAGTGATAAAGTTTTTTATAAAAAATCAGAACACACACGCCACCCTATGATATTTTATTTTGGTCATACGGCAACTTTTTATATCAATAAACTTATGGCTATGAAAATTATTCAAGAGAGAATTAACCCAGAATTTGAATCTATTTTTGCCGTTGGCGTGGATGAGATGGCATGGGATGATATGAGTGGTGCGAATTATCAGTGGCCAAAAGTAGATAAAGTAAGAGAATATAGGCAAAAGGTACGAAAATTAGTGGATGATTTGATTAGAAATCTTACATTTTCATTACCAATTCAGGATAACTCTGACATGTGGATTATTTTGATGGGGATTGAACATGAAAGAATCCATGTTGAAACATCTTTAGTTCTTCATCGTCAGATGCCACTGGAGTTTATAAAAGAGGTGGAAGAATTTCCTTTATGTTTAGTTGTAGCAAATGCTCCAAAAAATGAGATGATAACAATTCCAGCTTCACATGTAAAACTTGGCAAAGACAAATCACACCATCTTTATGGCTGGGATAATGAATACGGGATGTATTCTCAAGATGTAGAAGCGTTTGGAGTGTCAAAATATTTGGTGAGCAATGCTGAGTTTATGGAGTTTGTGCAAAGTGGTGGTTATGAAAAAAAGGAGTTTTGGGACGAAGAGGGAGAAAGATTCTTAGAACTAACTGGTGCAAAATATCCAACTTTTTGGCATGAAGAAAACGGGATTTATAAATATAGAACTATAAGTTCAATCATTGACATGCCACAAAATTGGCCAGTTGATGTAAATGCACTTGAAGCAGAAGCATTTTGTAGATATAAAACTCAAAAAGAGGGTTTTCCTTATTCTCTTCCAAGTGAAGTGGAATACCGTGCCATGTATGAATATGCAGGTTTAAAAGATATTCCAGAGTTTGATGATACAAAAGCAAATCTCAACTTTTCCCATTATTTCAGTTCATGTCCTGTTGATAGTTTTGACTTTAATGGTATTTATGATGTTGTCGGAAATGTTTGGCAGTGGAGTAAAACTCCAATTCGAGGTTTTGATGGCTTTGAAGTACATGAGGCGTATGATGATTTTTCAACGCCAACTTTTGATGATAAACATGCCATCATTTTGGGTTCTTCTTGGGCGAGTAGTGGCAATTTAATTATGAAACATTCCCGCTATGCTTTTAGAAAACATTTCTATCAAAATGCAGGTTTTAGATATGTAACGACGAATTCAAAGGAAGAAAACATGCAAGATATTTACGAGAGTGATGAGTTGATTTCACAATATTGTGAATTTCAATACGGGAATACATATTTTGGTGTAAAAAACTTTGCAATTGAATGTGCCAAAATAGCATCAAAATTTACAACAAATACAACAAAAGCACTTGATTTAGGGTGTGCCACAGGCAGGGCAACTTTTGAACTTGCCAAAGTTTTTGATATGGTTGAAGGGGTTGATTTTTCAGTTCGTTTTGTACAAGTTGGCTCAAAACTCAAAGAGGATGGCTATGTGGCTTTTACTTCAAAAGAAGAGGGTGATTTAACGATAAATAAAAAAGTTACAATACAAGCGTTAGGATATCAAAACTTAAAACACAAAGTTTCTTTTTGGCAAGGTGATGCTTGTAACATGAGACCCAATTTAAATTCATATGATTTAGTTTTAGCGACAAACTTGATAGATAGACTTTATCAGCCAAGATTATTTTTAGAGACTATTGCAGAGCGTTTAAATGATGATGGAGTTTTGGTTATCACTTCTCCATATACATGGCAAGAAAGTTCTACTAAAAAAGAGTTTTGGCTTGGTGGATATAAAGATGAAAATGGTCATGAAATAAAAACGATAGAGAGCTTAAAATCTATTTTATCTGATAAATTTGAGCTTCTTCATGTTCAAGATTTAGATTTTGTTATCAAAGAAACAGCTAGAAAATATCAACATAGTATTTCTGAGGTAAGTGTGTGGAGAAAAAAGTAAAATATGATTTTTCAACTTCAGCCGATAGAGAAAATACAAATGCAGAAAAATACACTTTAAGAGAAAAGCTTTTTGGCACTGAGGATGTTTTGCCTGTTTGGGTGGCTGATATGGATATTGATACTCCAGATTTTGTTATTGATGCTGTAAAAAAGAGATTGAAACATCCGATTTTTGGGTATGAAGAGTTTCCAAAGAGTGCATTTTTAGCCCAAATGAATTGGATGCAAAAAGAGCATAGCGTTAGTTTTGAGTTGGAAGAGATGTTATATTCTCATTCTGTTGTAGCTTCTATGAATGTAGCCATTGAAGCTTTTTCAAAAGAGGGTGATGGTGTTATAGTACAAACTCCAGTGTATCCTCCTTTTTTTCAGAGCGTGTTAAAGCATAAAAGAGAATTAATAAAAAATCCATTAAAGCAATTAAAAGATGGAAGATATATTTTTGATATAGAGGATTTGAAATCAAAAATAGATGAAAAAACAAAATTATTATTACTCTGTTCTCCACATAATCCAGTTGGAAGAGTTTGGCATAAAGAGGAATTAGAAGAGATTTTAGAGGTTTGTGCAACGCATAATATTGTAGTTTTTTCCGATGAAATTCATTGTGATTTAGTATATTCTCCCAATAAACATATCCCATTTGCCTCTTTATCACATGAAGCCAAAGAGATAAGTGTGAGTGCTATAGGTGTTGGAAAAACATTTAACATGGCGGGTTTTGCCATGAGTAGTGTAGCTATTCCAAATCAAGTATTGAGAGAAAAATTTCGTGAAGTGTATGAGAAAATTCATTTTGCACAAGGAACTATTTTTGGACATGTAGGATTTGAATCAGCTTACACAAATGGAAAAGAGTGGTTAGAAGCGTTAAAAGTTCATCTTTTTATAAATTTTCAGATGTTAGAGAATCTTTGCAAACAATATCCAACAAAAATTAAAATCACTCCAATAGAAGCTACATATCTTGCATGGCTTGATTGCAGAGGGATGAATTTATCGGATAAAGAATTAAGAGATTTTTTTATCAAAGAGGCAAAGCTAGGACTTAATGCTGGACTGAGTTTTGGCAGAGAAGGGAGTGGTTTTATACGCTTGAATTTTGCTCTTAGCTTTGGTAAAATGTCACAAGTGCTAGAGCAGTTGGAATATGCTTTACAAAAAATTTAGGGAGCATTCATGATTACAATAAATTGGGCTGAATTTAAAGAGTTTAAGAAACATAGACATGGTGAAAGTCAAAATTTTCCTCAACTTTTAGATTTCATAAGAAGTTATTATAATATATCTAATGCAAAAGAAATTTTTGACACATTAAGACATGATGAACTCTCAAACATGATGCTCAATAAAAGAAATATTACAGATGCCGTGGAATTAGAAAAATATCTCTTTAAAACTAATTAATGAGTAAAGAGTTACAAAAAATCGATTCATTTTTAAATGAACACCATGTTATGAGTTTAGCAACAACAAACTTAATAGAGATAAGTTCTTGTAGTTTATTTTATGTTTTTAGTTTAAAAAAACTCTCTTTTATTGTGGCAAGTAGTGATGGCACGACACATATTCAACATATTAAAATAAATCCAAATGTTGCTGGAAATATCCTTTTAGAGACAAAAACGGTTGGTAAAATTCAGGGCGTGCAATTTCGTGGAGTACTTTTAGAACTCCACGATGCTGAACTTCGTGAATTATATTTTAAAGAATTTCCTTATGCAAGGTTGATGCAACCAAAGCTTTGGCAAATAAAAATAGATTATTTCAAAATGACAGATAATCGTTTTGGATTTGGTAATAAGCTTATTTGGCAGGAAGATTCTTTGCTTTAAAGAGCGTGCAATTCATGCCACTGCTTTGAAATACAACTATTGAAGGTATTTGTGCTGATTTAAAACCATAAGCTTTACACCCATGTGGTTTACCTGCTTGCCAAGTTACAAAATAATGTTCACAGACTCTACAATTAATTCTTTTCATGTTACCTTTTAATCCTAAATTTTAAGAAGATAATTTTAACATATTAGATAAAATGAGGCAATTAATTTCAAGGTACTTATTATGGATAAAATTTTATTAATGTTACAACTTCAAACACAACTCAATGATGCTACAAATGGGAAAAATTGGACTAAAGGTATTACTAAAAATGGTAAAACTATCAATTGGAAACGCTGTATTTACATGGAATGTGCAGAGATGATTGATTCCTTTTCATGGAAACATTGGAAAAATATTCATCAAGAGCCCGATTGGGATAATTTACAAATTGAAGTTGTTGATGTATGGCATTTTATTATGAGTTTAGCTATTGAAAATTATGTTCAAAATATGCGAGGAAGTGTAGAGGATTTAGCTATTGATATCTCTAATTTAGAAAGTTTTTCTATTATTGACACAAACAATAAATCTTTTGATACAAAAGATAAGGTAATAGAAAAGGTTGAAAATGTTATGCTCTTAGTACTCTCAAAAGAAAATCTAGAACTAGAACATTTAATGAAAGAGTTTTTTGAATTAACAGTGATGAGTGGATTAGACCTTGAAACTCTTTATAAACTTTATGTTGGAAAAAATATTTTAAATCAATTTCGCCAAGATAATGGATACAAAGAGGGGTCGTATATAAAAGTTTGGAATGGTGATGAAGATAATATTGTCATGAAAAAAATCTGGGAAAAAAATAGTGAGATAACACCCACTTTACTTTATAGAGAACTTACAAAAATATATCATGAATTAAATAAATAAAGCGATGAACAATATCTTAGAGATTAAAAAATTGACTTTTGGTTACTCCAAAGAGTTGCTTCTCTTTGAAAACTTTTCACTTTCACTTAAAAAAGGGGAAATAAAGGCAATCGTTGGAGCAAGTGGAGCTGGAAAAAGTACACTTTTTGAACTCATTTTAAAAAATCTAATTCCGTTAAGTGGTGAGATACAAAATTCTTTAGTGTCTCAGGTTTATCAAGACCCTTATAGCTCTTTTCATCCAAGTTATACTTTACTCAATCAAATACAAGATGTTGCAAGTGTAAAACAGTTAGATAAATATTTACAACAGATAAATTTAGAATACGATTTACTTTTAAAACTCCCTCATGAACTCTCTGGTGGGCAACTCCAACGGGCTTCTATTATTCGTGCTTTATTGATGCAACCTGAATTATTGTTATTAGATGAACCGACATCTGCTTTGGATAATGTAATTCAGCTTGAAGTTATGAGTAGTTTGATTAAAAATTTAGAAACTATGGGAATGCTTTTGATAACACATGATTTAGAGCTTGCAAAATGGTGTGCTGATGAAATTATTATTATCTAATTTTTCATAAGTGATTGAATAAGATAATAGCCACTTCCTGCCATAAAAATAGTTCCAAAGAGATTGAGTGAGATGTTAGAGATTGCTAAAATAAAACTTCCCCCTTGTAAAAGGAAAAAACTCTCCATGGCAAAAGTGGAATAAGTGGTTAAAGCCCCTAAAATCCCCGTCGTTAAAAAAGATTTCATGTGAACTGAAAGAGATGTTGTGTACATAAAATAGGATATAAGTAAACCCATGATAAAACTACCAAGAAGATTAACCCCAAGTGTTCCAAAAGGGAGTGCATGGGGAAGTTTGTATGAGATGATACCGTTGAGATAGGCTCTAAGGACAGCGCCTATAAAACCACCACTACCTATGGCTAGGATTGTTTGCCAGCTCATTATCATATACCTTTTGCATTTTTACTCTTAACTCATTGAGCCAGTTTTCATTATTTTTATCTGCAATAAATGGTTCCATGAAAATCACTTTGATTTTTCCTGGTTTATAATAAAATGTTTTCACATTATAATATTTTGCTGTTTGCATAAGAACAATAGGTTGTACGAGCAAACCAAATTTATCAGCAATAATTTTTGCACCACTTTTAAATGGGAGCATTTTTGCATTTGTTGAGCGAGTACCCTCAGGAAACATGGTAATAACTCTTCCTTTTTTTAATCTGTCTTTTGCATCTTTGAGCAGTTTAATAAGAGATGTTTTACTCTCTCTTACTACGGCTATATCTTCCGGAAGTTTTAGGGCAAGACCAAAAAATGGTATATCAAAAAGTTCTTGTTTTGCCACCCAAGCTAAATCTTTTTTCGAAACAGTCTCCATAACGCCTATGTCTAAATCACTCTGATGATTGAGTAAAAACATTTGAGTATCAGGATGCTCTTCACCCTCTATCTCTACTGTATAAAATGTAGTTAAGCGTATAATCCAAGCTGAAATTTTTGGTGAATAAGGTCGAGGAACTAAATAGTATATCAATATCATAAATGCTAAAGATGCAAAAATAATTATAGTTGCAAATAACCAACTAATTTGTGCAAATATCTTCATTTTTTACCCAGCCAATTTTATCATTTTCTAGTTTTACTTTTGTGAACTCTTTGACAGTTCCCTCTTTTTGGAGTAATATCTGTGCTTGTGTCGTTTCAAAGATAGTGCCATTATAAACAGGAAGAAGATAAATATTTGAGCCTTGATTAATACAGACATCTTTTGAAGGGATGAAAATATATCCAATATAAGATAAAGGTACTATAATAAAAATTAAATAGATATACTTTTTTTTCCAAATAATAAAAATAACTCCAAAGAGAGTTATAGCTGAAGCAACTATGAGTTTTATAAACTCATGAGATTGATTTGTAGGTTTTAAATCACTTTGAGTTGTGACACTATCATCATCAACAAAAATAGGGATGTTTACTTGTACAAATCCATTTGTTGTAAGATTAAAATACGAAAAAGAAAAATTTTGTATATTTTTTTCAATGATTGCATAATAAGTAATTTTAGAATCAAGATAAGACTCTGTGATTGATTCTATCCCTTGTTTTATAGTATTGTTAAGTTTGAGAGATTTTATATCTGATTTTTTAGCTATTGCAACAAAAACTATTATATTATATTTATCATTATAACTTGTAGTTTTGTAATCAGTTACTTCAAAATAATTAGCAATAATATTTGAAAAATCTCTTTTTGGATTAAGTGATATCACATTGAGTGTATCTCCTAAAAGTGTTGTTGCTCTATAATTAGTGGCACCATTACTTTGTAATGATGCCGTAATATCGGGAAGTTTTACTTTATTTTTATTAGCTAAAAAATAGAATGTATCATGAAAGTATTTAGCATCTTTTTCCCTCGAAGGAGTTTGGTTTAATAATTCTAAACCAATAGAATTTGAAAATCGATAAGTAATATCTCTAAAATTTTTAACAGTTGCTAGAGTTTTTATTGTTACTGAAAATATTTCGCCTTTAATAACTCTTTTTGGTCTTTCAGTATAGTTAAGATACAAAACCTTTGACATAACAGGATTAACATTTACTTCATTTGTATCAGCGGAATTGAAATTCTCCGCATGAAGCGTTGTTAGAACTAAAAAGACAAAAAATAATAATCGAATCACGCGCTCAAAAATCCTTGTAACATTTTGATTCCATCATCAGAACCTAAAAGTAATTCCATAGCTCTCTCAGGATGTGGCATAAGACCAAATATATTTTTTTCTTTGTTACAAACACCTGCAATAGCATCAACACTTCCATTTGGATTAAGTGTATTGCCATCTTTATCACAATATGTTAGAAGAATTTGATTATTTGCATATAAATCTTTGAGAGAATTCTGGTCAATATAATAGTTTCCATCATGGTGAGCAATAGGGATATTTACTATATTGTCTTTACTTAGTTTTTCTAAAAAAACATTATCGTTATTTATCACTTTAAGGTTATGGTGTTTAGAAATAAAGTGTAAGTGTTCATTTCTTTTGAGTGCTCCTGGTAAAAGTCCAGCTTCAGTTAAGACTTGAAAACCATTACAAATACCCAAGATTTTACCCCCATTATTTGCATATTCTACTACAGCTTTCATAACAGGGCTAAATTTTGCAATAGCACCACTCCTGAGATAATCTCCATAACTAAAGCCACCTGCAACAACTAAAAGATTTGTATCTTCAGGTATAGATTCAGATTTGTGCCATACAATTTCAGTTTTGGCACCTAAAGATTCAAAAGCATGTTGTGTATCATACTCGCAATTTGTCCCTGGAAATTGGAGAATACTTACTTTCATTTGATAAGCTCTATTTGATAATCTTCTATAACGGTATTTGCTAAAATCTCTTCACACATTTTAGTAACATCTTCTCTTGCTTTTACGTCATCGGTTTCATCAAGTTCTAAAATAATTTGTTTTCCAACACGAACATCTTTTACATTTTTGAAGTGCAAAGAACTAAGCGCATGACTAACTGCTTTACCTTGAGAATCTAAAACACCAGCTTTTAAAAATACATTTACGATTGCTTTCATCTATTTTCCTAAAATTCTATTTAATACTTGTTCATATGCTACTTTTAAGCCACCAAGACCTTGACGAAATCTATCTTTATCCATTTTTTCACCGCTTTTTATATCCCAAAAACGGCAATTATCAGGGCTTATTTCATCGATTAGAATAATATTTCCATCTTTATCTTTTCCAAATTCAAGTTTGAAATCGACAAGATTTAACCCTTTTTCTGCAAAATATGGTTTTAAAATATCATTCACTTGTCTTGCCATACGACGAAGTTTGTCAAGTTCATCTTGATAATCAACAAGACCTAAAATAAGCGCATGTTGGTCATTGAGTTTAGGGTCACCTAGCGCATCATTCTTATAATCAAATTCAACCAAAGTAAAAGGGAGAATTGTTCCATCAGGAATACCAAGATTTTTGGATAAACTCCCAGTCGCAATATTGCGAACAATTACTTCTATTAAAATTACTTTAACTTTAGTGTGAAGCATGTGATTGTCATCTAACATTTTTACGAAATGTGTCTTAATCCCACTGTTTTCTAAAAGTTTAAATAATTCGGTAGAAATTTTATTATTTAAAGCACCCTTCCCAGTTTCACTTGATTTTTTAAGACCATTAAATGCTGTTAAATCATCCTTAAATTCAGAAATAACTAAATTTTCATCATCCGTTGCAAATAATCTTTTTGCTTTTCCTTCGTAAAGTAACTCTCGTTTTTCCATTTTAAACTATCCTTGTGTGATTACTAAAGCTTTTATAATATCTATTGCTTCTTTGAGTTGCATATCTTTGTTGATTTGCTGAGGAGTAATTATATCTTTTTTTGTCTGTTCTTCTTTATTTTCCTCTTGTTCTACATCAACTTTTTTTAATTCTTCTTTTAAATGTTTTTTTAAATCCGCTTCTTTGAGGGAAAACTCATTCTCATGTGTTGGTACTTCACCACTTTGAACTTCTATATCAGGTTTTACTCCAACAGCTTGAATAGTTCTTCCACTTGGAAGATAGTATCTAGCAATTGTAAGTTTAATCGCTTCATCATCTGTAATAGGAAGAACTACTTGAACACTTCCTTTTCCAAAGGTATTTTTTCCAACAAGCACTGCTCGTTTAAGGTCTTGAAGTGCTCCACTAACGATTTCAGAGGCACTTGCACTTCCTCCATTGATAAGTACAACCATTGGTACTTTTGTTAAAGTGGTTCCTTTTGAAGCACTATAAATTTTGTTGTCACTTTCATTTTTCCCTTTTTGAGAGACGATAGTACCTTTATCTACAAAAAGGTCAACCAAATCAATTGCTTGGTCAAGTAAGCCTCCAGGATTATTTCTTAAATCAAGTATAATTCCTTTTGTTGTCGCTTTTTTATTTTTTATATTTTTAGCAACATCTTGTGCAACTTTTTTATCAAAGCTTGTAACACGGATATATAAAATATCATTTTCTACCTGTTTTGCATAGACTGATTCAATTGTAATGATTCCTCTTACGATATGAATATCTATAGGTTTAAGCTCATTATCACGAACTATTGTAATATCAATTGGTGTACCAACTTTTCCTCTCATGATTGAAACTGCTTCATCAATAGTCATGCTAAGAGTTGATTTTTTATTGATTTTTAAAATGATATCACCAGCTTTCAAACCAGCTTTATCTGCAGGTGTCCCTTCAATAGGTGCAATAACGGTAAGTGCACCATCTTTAACCCCAACGGTAATCCCTAGTCCACCAAATTCTCCATCAGTTTGAACTTTGAGAGATTTATAATCTTTTTTTGTAAGATAATTTGAATGTGCATCAAGATTACTCATCATGCCAGCAAGAGATTTGTCTATTAAATCTTCAATACTTATATCATCCACATTGTATTGTTCAACAATACTAATGACTTTCGTAAATTTAGAAAGTGCTTGTAATCTTGAAGACTCACTATTTTCTTTTTTTTCAGTTGTATCTGCAAAAAGAGTAGTTGATAAAAGCATACCGATTGAGAGACCAACTGATATAAAGCCAAGTGTAATAAAGTTTGTATTTTTCATAAGATATCCATGCCTGATTTTTGAAAGGATATTATAGTTTATCTTTAGTTAATCAATAGGTGTAAATATTACTACGCTAATTTAAAACTAAGATAAATGTATGATTTTGTCACTTTTGGATTAACTTTAGGTTTTATTTTGATTGATTAATTAAGAATTAATGTTAAAAGATTTAAAAATTTATTTGAAGAAGTGAAGGAGAAAAAGAACATCCTCTAAAAGAGGATGCTTGAAAATTATGCAGTAATCTTTTTGTAAAGAGTGTTTGCTTGATTTGCACTTACGGTGATTGGAGAACACATAACAGTTGCACATACAGCTGTTGCTTCACCCATATGACCGATAAAGTTATTTACTGTTTCATTCACATTGTCATCAAATAAAGCAGCTACAATTTTTTTAGCTCTGCTGTTACCAGCTGCTCTTGAATCATTAATTGTAGTTTCAATTGTTGAAAAAGTATCTTTTACTGAATCTGTCGCAGTTGTTACTGTTTCTTTAACCGAAGTCATACCTGATTTAGCAGCATCTGTTACTGAAGCGCTTACTTTTGTTACTGTTTCTTTAACTGAAGTCATACCTGATTTAGCAGCATCTGTTACTGAAGTGCTTACTTTTGTTGCTGTTTCTTTAACTGCATCAATGCTTGACTTAGCAGCATCACCAACTGCTGAAGTTAATTTTACTGCTGTTTCTTTAACTGATTCTGTTACTTCACTTATTGTCTCTACTTCAACTGCTACTGGAGCTTTTTTAGCTACTACTTTTTTTTCTGCTTTTGGAGATATTTCTGTTACTTCTACTGCTGTTATATTTTCCATGGTTAAATTCCTTAGTTGTTTTTTAATAAAATTTTTTGATTTGTTCTTTTTGAACGGTGGAATTATAGTAAAAAGATTATTAATTTTAGCTTATAAAACGAATAAGTAAAAATGATTTTATAATGTAACTTGAATCTTTCCATTTTTCGTTATACTAAAGCAAATTTTTTAGGAGCTAAATGAATTATGAAAATAAAATCTTTATATATTGCTGCACAAGAACAACATGCAGGAACTTTGTTTGTAACTATGGGAATGATGGAAATTCTTAAAAGAAATCTCCATCGTGTTGCTTTTTTTCGTCCAATTATCTCTTCTAAAAATGTCAAGGACAGTGATATTAATTTTATGATAGAGAGATATGGTCTGGATATGGCGTATGAAGATGCTTATGGCTTTGATATAGAATATGTTGAAGATATGATAGCTTCAAAGCGGGATAATGAGCTTATAGACCAGTTGATTATTAAGTTTAAAAAGCTTGAAAATGAATATGATTTTGTTTTATGTGAAGGAGTTCGCCGTTCATTTTTAACATCAACTATAAGTTATGATGTGAATATTAAAATTGCTCAAAATTTTGCTTCTTCATATATCAATATTATTAGCGCAAAAGAACTTAGTGCGAAAGAAGTGTATGAAAATATATTGATAGAAAATGAGAGTTTTTCATCTCAGGGGTGTAAGCATTTTGCAACTTTCGTTAATAGACTTGATGAAAAAAAATATAAATCTTTGGAGAAAAAAATCAAAGATTACAAACTCAATACCTATCTCTTAAGAGAGGTAAAAGAGTTAGATATGCCTACTATTGCAGATATTATAGAAGCTTTAGATGCAAAGCGAATTTTCATGAGAGAGCAAGACCTTACTCGGGTGATTCGAGGTGTTAAAGTTGCGGCACTTACAGTTGATAATTTTTTAAATCATATAGAAGAAGATGATTTAATTATTGTGCCAGCGGATAGGTCGGATATAATTTTAGGGCTTTTGCTAACGCTTTATTCTAAAAGTTATCCAAATATCAATGGAATAATTTTCCCTTTTGACATGCAAGCGCATCCAAATATTCAAAAGTTAATTAATGGATTGGAGCATTTTACAATCCCTGTTTTAGGTGTTGCTACAGATACTTATATAACGGCAAAAAATCTTTCGCATGTAAATGCAAGACTTCGAGTCACGAGTGAGAGAAAAATTGCACTAGCTCTTGGACTTTTTAATGCAAGTATTGATATGGGAGCGATTGAAAAGAAGATTTTTAGTACGGCAAGCAGTATCATGACTCCGATGATGTTTGAGTATAAACTTTTTGAAACAGCACGATTGAATAAAAAAAGGATTGTTTTACCAGAGAGTGGGGATGAAAGAGTTCTAAGAGCTGCTGAAATTATTTTGCGTCGAGAGGTAGCAGAGATTATTCTTATTGGCAAAAAAGAAGAGATAAAAGAAAATTATCTTAGATTAGGTTTAGATTTGAGTAAAGCTTCTATTGTAGATAAGGATAATCCAAAGTTGGTAAAAGAGTTTGTGAAGACTTTTTATGACATGAGAAAAGCAAAAGGTTTAACTTTACAAGGAGCTGAAGATGCTATTAATAATATTAATTATTTTGCAACTATGATGGTACATTTAGGATATGCAGATGGAATGGTAAGTGGTGCTATCCATTCAACAGGCGAAACTATCCGTCCTGCACTTCAAATTATTAAAACAGTACCTGATGTTTCTGTAGTGTCGAGTGTATTTTTTATGTGTTTAAAAACAAAAGTATTGGTTTATGGAGATTGTGCGGTGAATGAAGACCCAGATGCAAAAACTTTATCAGAGATTGCTATTTCGTCTGCAAAAACTGCTGCATCTTTTGGAATTGAGCCAAAAGTTGCCATGTTGTCATATTCGACAGGCAACAGTGGAAGCGGTGCAGATGTAGATAAAGTACGAGAGGCTACAAGACTTGCAAAAGAAAAAAATCCTGAGCTTCTTATAGAAGGACCGATTCAGTACGATGCTGCTGTAAATAAAAATGTTGCAAAAACAAAACTTCCAGATTCAAAAGTAGCAGGAGAAGCGAGTGTATTTATTTTTCCCGATTTAAACACAGGGAATAATACTTATAAAGCGGTTCAGCGTTCAAGTGATGCGATTGCTATTGGTCCGATACTTCAAGGGCTTAATAAACCAATTAATGATTTAAGCCGTGGTTGTTTAGTCGCAGATATTGTTAATACTGTTGCAATTACAGCGATTCAAGCAGGACAAAAAATATGAAAATAGCAGTTATTAATTCAGGTAGTTCTTCAATCAAATTTCAACTTTTTCATATGCCTCAAGGTGAAGTATTAGCTCAAGTTCTGGTAGAAAAAATAGGGGAATCAAGTTCACAAACGATTCTCAAATTTGGTGAACATAAAATCATTGGAAATTATGTTATTAAAAATCATCATGATGGTTTGGAAAATATTATTTCCATGTTAAAAGAGCATCAAATATTCGAAGATTTTACTGCACTTGATGCGATTGGACATAGAGTTGTTCATGGTGGAGAGGAGTTTAAAAACTCTACTCTTATAGATGAGCGAGTTATAAAAACAATTCAAGAGTTGATACCTTTAGCTCCTTTACATAATCCAGCAAATTTGGAAGGTATTTTAGTTGCAATAAAAAAAGCACCATTCGTCAAACAAATAGCTATTTTTGATACGGCATTTCACTCTCACATGCCACAAGAAGCTTATCTTTATGCACTTCCTTATGAAATGTATGAAAAACATAAAATTAGAAGATATGGTTTTCATGGGACTTCACATGCTTTCGTTCTGAAAGAAGCTGCAATTATTTTACAAAAGAATGTAGGTGAATTAAATCTCATAACGCTTCATCTTGGCAATGGAGCAAGCGCATGTGCTATAGAAAATGGGATTAGTATAGATACATCAATGGGTTTTACGCCACTTGAAGGTCTTATCATGGGAAGCAGAAGTGGAGATATAGACCCTGCGATTATTTTTTACATGCAAAGAGCGTTAGGTTTGAGTGTAGATGAAGTGGATTCCATGTTAAATAAAAAATCTGGTTTACTTGGTATTTGTGCTAAAAATGATGTGAGAACTATTATAGAAGTGGATGATGAAAAATCAAAATTAGCACTTGACATGATGGTTCGACGGATTAAAAAATATATTGGTGCATATATGGCATTGCTTGGAAGAGTGGATGCTATTGTATTTACGGGTGGGATTGGTGAAAACTCATCGTATATCAGAGATGCTGTTTTGGAAAATGGTTTTACTCATGGGATTAAAATTTTAGTAATAAAAACGAATGAAGAACTAGAAATTGCTAACGAATGTTTCAGTATTTTGAAAAAATAAGTTTGTGGAAAAAAAGCAGAAAAATTACAGGCGAGATGCCTGTAATAAAGTAAAACCTACTGAGGTGTTACATTCTCAGCTTGAGGGCCTTTTTGACCTTCGCCGATTTCGAAAGTCACTTTTTGACCTTCAGCTAGAGAAACACGACCATGACCTGGATTGTTTACTTGACGAAAATGTACGAATACATCTTTGCCGCCATTATCTTGTTGGATAAATCCAAAACCTTTTTCTTCGTTGAACCATTTAACAGTTCCGTTTAGTAATCCTGCCATAGCAAAACCTCTTTTGTGTAAAATACGCTTCATTTAAGAAGTGGAGTCAAAAATTGGAGAGTCTTTAGAGTTTTAATAGAGCTACTTACAAAATTACACACTAAAGATGAACTCGAGCCTCATCTTTTCATCGGTGAAAGTATACCTGAATAATTCTTTATTATCAAATAATAATAATTTAAACAATGCATTATTATGTCGATTTAATGATTATGTATAGGTAAACTCTACTAATTTAAAGGATAAATCATGCAAGTATCATCGAAAGTGGATTTGGTAAATTCGGGTTTTGTCGCTGAAAAAAATGTAAATAGGCAAGAGTCTTCTGCTATAAAAACTTTATACACAGAAAAACTTACTAAAGAAGAAGTAAATGACATTAAAAAGCAGATAACGGAGAATGCAAATGCTTTTGCATTAAAATCGACGCAGATTCAATCGGCAATTACAACTCCTGATAGTCAATTTAAAAAAGAGTATGAAGAGTTTCAAAGTTTCTTAAGTGATATTGGGTATCAAGGTAAACCTATAGGACAATTATCTAAGGATGAAGCTGCAAGTTTGGTAAGCGAAGATGGGATATTTGGTATTAAGCAAACATCTCAGAGGATAGCAGATTTTGTAATTAATGGCGCTGGAGGAGATGAGAAGTTGCTTCGTGCTGGAAAAGAAGGGATGCTTCAAGGTTTTAAAGATGCCCAAAAGATGTGGGGAGGAGAACTTCCTGATATATCCAAAGAGACAATGGCTAAAGCTACTGAAATGGTTGACAAAGCGATGAGTGATTTGGGCTTTTCTATTTTAAACAAAGAGGCGTAATGAATGAAGTTTGAACTTAAAGATGAGTATATAGAACTGTTTAAACTGTTAAAAGTTTTAGCATTGGTAAACAGTGGGGCACAAGCAAAAATGCTTGTGTCTGATGGTTATGTGAAAAGAAATGATGTAGTTGAACTTAGAAAAAGAGCGAAAATTGTTTCTGGAGATATTATAAAAGTTGCTGATGTTACAATAGAGGTTGTATAAAATAATCTTCAAAAAAGTCAACTGTCGAGTTAGTTATAATTTAAAAACTAGTAAAAAAGTTAAATAATGCGAAGTTACTTAAAAATTACTGTAAAATCAATTTTCAAAAATCATAAACAAGGAAAAAAGAATAAAGAGATGAAGAAACTCAATAAAAATGATTCTCCTAGAAATATTACTATAAACGAAAAAGTTATGGGTGTAAATGACTTTATTGTTTCAAAAACAGATACAAAAGGGATGATCACTTATTGTAATCAAATCTTTATTGAGATGTCTGGTTATACAAAAAAACAACTCATAGGTGCTAATCATAATTTGATACGGCATCCAGACATGCCTGCAGTTGCATTTAAACTTGCTTGGGATTTGATAAAAAGTGGAAAAGAGTTTTTTGGCTTTGTAAAAAATCTTAAAAAAGATGGTGGATATTATTGGGTTTTTGCTTATATTACACCAGATTATGACCAAAAAGGGAATATTATAGGTTACTCATCGTTTAGAAGACAGCCTTCAAAAGCTGGTCTTGATGCGATTATCCCAGTATATAAACTTCTTCTAGCCGAAGAAACAAAAGGTGGAATGAATGGTTCAGGAGCACTTCTTGAGAGCTTTTTAAAGCAACACAAAACAAGTTATAATGAGCTTGTCTTGAATTTGCAAAAAAGCTAAAGGTGTAGAATATGGAAAAATTACAAGATAATCATATTATTGCATTTTTAATTCTCAATACTTCTGTCGCTGTGTATTTAATTACTAAGGAAAGTGAAATTATTGTAGCAGCTTTACTTATTTTATTAAGTTTGATATTACTATTCACACCCAACATGAATAGTAAAAAAACTAAAGATGAGATAGTATTTGAAAATATTTTGCAAGTTGTTCATGAAGTATCTACTGGTCGATTAACAAATCGTATCCATTATGATGATATTAATTCTCAGTCTGGGCGTTTGGCAGAATCAATTAATGATATGTTAGACCAAACAGAAGTTATTTTAAGGGAAACAAGAAATAGTATCTCTGCTGTAACACAAGGTGATATAACACGAACTATGTTTTCAGCGGGTTTACATGGAGAGTTTAAAGAGACTGCTATTGCTGTCGCTAAAACACTTGAAGCGATGAAAGATAATGCTAAGTTTCAATTATCTGGGATGTTTTCTAAAAAACTTTCTTCTAATAGTGGCGGTGTAAAAGGAAATCTTGACCTTATTATGCAAAATATTATTCATGTTGGAAATGATATTAAAGAGGTAGCTATTTCAACAAAAAAAACAGCACTACTTTCAACAAAAACGAATCAATCAGTTATTAGTACAACTGTTAAAATGGGTGAGCTGTATGAACTTATTTCAGATACCGCTTCAGCTGTATCATCACTTGATTCAAATGTGATGCAAATTAGTTCGGTGGTTGAACTGATTAAAGATATAGCTGACCAAACAAACTTATTAGCATTAAATGCTGCCATTGAAGCAGCTCGTGCTGGTGAGCATGGTAGAGGTTTTGCAGTTGTAGCAGATGAAGTGCGTAAACTCGCAGAACGCACACAAAAAGCAACAAGTGAAATCTCCATCACTATTCAAACGCTCAAGCAAGAAACTAATAATATTTCTCAATATTCTGAAAATATGAATGATATTGCTCTTGAAAGTAATAGCACTATGAATGAGTTTTCAAAAACAATAGATTTATTTACTAATGCACTTGAAAAAAATTCACTAAGTGCGAATAAAAACACAGTTGATTTAATTATGACTATTCATAAGATACAGCATATTATTTATAAATCAGAAATTTATACTGTTATTACAAATGGGGAAACTAAAGGAAATTTAGTAGTATCATCAGACCATCATAGTTGTGATTTTGGACAGTGGTATTATAAAATTGCATCGCAAACTTTTAAAGATAATAAAGCCTTTACAGAAATAGCAAAACAGCATGAAGAGTTTCACAAGATAGTTGAAAAAAATATATTGTATGTTAAAGAGGGTTCACAATCTTTACATGATAATAAGCAACATATAATTAATAATTTTGCACACTTGGAAGAAGCAAGTACAAAGCTTTTTACCTTAATGGATACCCTTGTGCAAGAAACAAATGGTGAGATTAATTTAGAGCTTGTTTAATTTAAAATTTAAAAAAGAGAGATTTTTATGAAAGAAAAAACTTATGAACTATTTAAAAACGCAACCACTCAAGAGATAATAGAGGTGATAGATGCCGAGCTGAAAACGAGAAATGAATCTCCATTTTGGACGGATAAAGTAGTTCCATTTTCAAGAGCAATACTCAGTGTCCTTGTAGCTTTAAGAGATAATAATATGCTGTTTAATCCTGAGGGGATATTTGTAGATACTTTAACTCCTGAATTATTTTTTAGGTGGAGTGATTTTGTGAGTTTAAAAACTTTGGCTTTTATAATTCAAGAATCGAATGAAACGGGAGAGTTACTTAGAACGAAACTTGATAGTTCTGTTTGTAAGAGTTATAAAGATATAGAACTTAGTGTTTTAGGTGATTATTTGAGTCGATATAGTGTTAATCTTGAAAACGAAGCGCTTGATTTTCCAATTTCAAATTACAATTTACATCAAGGTGTAAGTAATGTGATAAAATCTCTCCTATAAGGGGGAGAGAAATATTTAACTTTTTTTCTCTTTTTGGCGTTGATTATCACGCTCAACACGCTCTTTAATTGTTTTTAAAAGTGGCATGTCATCAATTTCAGAGTTTTTCATGGCACAAGCATCCTGCATATTAGTTTCAACACATACACTTGTTGAAAAACTACAATACACATCGTGCTTACATGCCGCTTTTTTTCTTGAAAGTGAAAATTTCATAATCCATTCCTATTTATATTTATTTAATCATAATTGTATCACAAAAATTTATCAAAAAAATTCAAGAAAACCCCGCTCTCTATAGACGGGGATGAATTGAATAAAATCGGAAGATTTTTAATTCTCTTGACATTTAGTCATACTTAAAATACAATACCTAAATGAAACCAATATATGATACGAATAAACATTCAG
>CAMCYC010000037.1 GCA_945883795.1 Sulfurimonas crateris
TTTAGGTTTGATTGTCTAGGTGGCTATAGAGAGGGGGAAACGCCTGGCTCCATTCCGAACCCAGAAGCTAAGCCCCTCATCGCTCATAATACTGACTCTTGCAGGGTTGGAAATGTAGGTCGCTGCCTAGTTCGTCAAAATCACTTTACCTTTTTTTAAATCATTTTTAGGCATCCTTCACCAGTCACAAAAAATAGTGTACAGTTTTAATTCAATAAAAAACAGACAATAGTTTCTTATTTTTCATCGGATTCATTTAACTACACTTCGATAATTAAAAATGTATAAGCTAACTTTCAGTACTTAAAAGATATAATACCGCTCTTAAAAGATGGCCAATTAGCTCAGTCGGTAGAGCAAATGACTGAAAATCATTGTGTCCTTGGTTCGATTCCGAGATTGGCCACCACTTCTTTTAAAAACTTTACTTTTTCATTGTGGCCAATTAGCTCAGTCGGTAGAGCAAATGACTGAAAATCATTGTGTCCTTGGTTCGATTCCGAGATTGGCCACCACCTCTTTTTTTATAAATCCTATTTTATTAATTCAGAATTAACTTTCCATCTGTGATTTATCTGATTCATATTTACATCATAAAATTTTAGTAAAAATTCATCTCTTGAAACTTCTTTAGCCCCTAAACTTTTTAAATGTGGCGTTGGCACTTGACAATCAACAAAGCTATATCCCCAATCTTTTAAATGTTTAATGAGTATTGCATATGCAGATTTTGAAGCATCACTTACATGAGCAAACATAGATTCTCCACAAAATACTCCACCGACGACAACTCCATACAAACCTCCAACCAATTCTCCATCCAAATAACTCTCAACACTATGAGCAACTCCTAATCCATGTAAAACTGTATAGGCTTCAATAATATCTTCACTTATCCAAGTTCCATTTTGTCCAATTCTAGGAGCTTTTGAACACGCTCTCATCACTTGCTCAAATTGAGTATCAAATTTATATTCAAATTTTCTCATACTTTTTTTAAGTGATTTCGTAAGCTTAAAATCATCAAGTTCCATGATAAGTCGTGGATTAGTTGACCACCAAATGATTGGGTCTTCTTTTGCATACCATGGAAAGATTCCATTTTGATAGGCTCGTATAAGTCGTGAAGGGTTTAAATCACCTCCCCAAGCGACAATGCCATCTTCATCAGCATCTCGTGGGTCTGGAAAAATTAAATTGTATTTATTTAATTGCGGAATATTCAAAAGTTAACTCTTTTTCATAATCAACAGTTACATGTCCGCCAGAAACAAGTGTTCCAAATAAAATTTCATCACTAAGTTTATTTGTAATATTATCTTGAATGTAACGCTTGATAGGTCTTGCACCCATTTCTGGATTATACGCTGTTTTTGCAATAGCAATTTTTGCTTTTTCACTCAGCGTAATAATTATTTTTTTCTTTTTTAAATCTTTATTTAATTCATTTATAAATTTACTCACTATACCCTCTACTGTTTCTTGCGTGAGTTGTTTAAACTCAACAATAGCATCAAGTCTATTACGAAATTCTGGAGTAAAAAATGATTTTAATTCCTCATTTTTTGACAAAGAACTATCTTTATTAAACCCCATCACATTTCTAGCAGCTGCTCCAATATTTGAAGTCATAATAAGGATAACATTTTGAAAATTTGCTTTATAACCATTATTATCAGTAAGCGTTGCACTATCCATCACTTGTAACAAAATATTCACCAAATCAGGATGTGCTTTTTCTATCTCATCCAGCAATAAAACAGTATAAGGATGCTTTTTTATTGCCTCTGTAAGTAAACCACCCTGTTCATATCCCACATATCCTGGAGGTGCTCCTACTAAACGGCTGAGAGCATGTTTTTCCATATATTCACTCATGTCAAACCGCTCAAAATTTATTCCGAGTGTTTTACTAAGTGAAATTGCAAGTTCAGTTTTTCCGACACCTGTAGGACCTGAAAATAAAAATGAAGCTATTGGTCTATTTTTTGGTGTGAGTCCAGCTTTTGAAATTTTGACAGCTTTGCTTACTTGTAATATTGCTTCATTTTGCCCTATCACTCTTTTTTGTAAATCTGATTCTAAATTTTTCAAAGCAAGTGAGTCATCTTGAGTCACCTTAGAATTGACAATACCTACTATTTTGGAGATAGTTTTTTCTATATCACTTGTAGTAATTTTGACCTTTTTATTTTTTTTGAGATGAAATGAGGCTGCTGTTTCATCTATTAAATCAATTGCTTTATCTGGCAAAAATCTGTCAGTTATGTAGCGTTTAGAGAGTTCGACTGCACTCTTTAATGCTCCATCTGTATATTTAACACCATGATGCTTTTCATATTTTTCTTTTAAACCTTGTAAAATAAGATACGCTGTTTTTTCTGTTGGTTCATTGATGTCAATTTTGCTAAATCTTCTACTAAGTGCTTTATCTTTTTCAAAACTATTTCTGTATTCTGCAAAGGTTGTAGCACCCATGCATTTTATCTCTCCAGAGGCAAGCGCGGGTTTGAGCTGATTGGCTGCATCCATGCTTCCACTTGTAGAACCCGCACCTATAAGCGTATGAATTTCATCAATAAATAAAATTGCTTTTGGGTGTGATTTGAGTTCGTCCATGACACCTTTAAGCCGTTTTTCAAAATCACCTCTGTATTTTGTTCCAGCCAAAAGTGCGCCTAAATCAAGTGCAAAAAGTTCGCTATCAAGTAAAATTTTTGGTACTTCATTTGCAACTATTTTAAGAGCTAAAGCCTCAGCAATAGCCGTTTTGCCAACTCCAGGCTCCCCTACGAGAATAGGGTTATTTTTCTTTCTTCTACACAGCACTTGCATCACTCTTTTCACCTCATCATCTCTACCAATGACAGGGTCAATTTTCCCCTTTTTTACTTTTTCTAAAAGATTGATAGAGTATTTTTCGAGGTAACTTTCTTTGTTACTTGGCATCTCTTTAGCATCTGTATGTGAAATAAGTTCCAAAATATCAAGTCTTGAAATTTGATATTCATTTAAAAGGCTACATGCAAAGCTATTTTTTTCATCATAGAGTGCAGCCAAAAGGTCACCCACTTCTGCCTTTTGTTTTTGTGCTGATTTAATATGTTTTATCATGGTGTCAATAAGTCGAGAGAGTGCAATGCTTTCATAAGGGTCAAGATTTACACCTTGAGGTAAAGCCTCAATATTTGTTTTGATATAGGCTGCAAGTTGCTCTTTCATCTCTTGGACATCACCACCACATGCGAGAATAATATTTGAACCCTCTGATGAACTCAAAAGAAGATAAAATACATGTTCTATGGTTAAATATTCATGCCGTAATTTTTTAGCAAAAAGGATAGATTTTTGAAAAATATCATTTAAATTTTGACTTATCATGACTCTTCCTCCATGATAGCTTTGAGTGGAAAGCTGTTATCTTGTGCTTTTTGTATCACTTGAGAAACTTTAGTTTCAGCAATCTCATGCGTATAAATACCACATAAACCTCGTTCATTCTTATGAACTTCTAACATAATAGCTTCTGCTTGTTCGTAGCTCTTATGAAAAATAGAGATAATAATATCAATAACAAACTCCATAGAGGTGTAATCATCATTGAGTAAATAAACTTTATATTTTTTTGGATATCTTGTTTTCACTTCATCTAAGAGTTCATAATCTATTTTTGTTGCCATGTCTTTTACTTTGAAGCTTGTAAAAAATCGTTGATAATATCATGTGGACTCTCAAGTCCAATAGATATACGAATAAGTCCATCTGTAATGCCCAGAAATTTTTTTGTTTCATCATCAAAATCTCTGTAAATAGTAGATGCCATGTGAAGTGCCAATGTGCGAGAATCCCCAATATTTGCAGTGATAGTTGCAAGTTTTGTTTTGTTTAAAAACTCAAAAGCTTTCTCTTTTGTTCCCATGTCAATCGTAAAAAGTGTGCCACAACCATTTTGAAATTGCTCTAAATAGCGTGCATGGTGTGGATGTTTTACAAGGGAAGGATGATTAATATTGAGTCCTTGTTCATGTAACTCTTTTACTATTATTTCTATACTTTGAATTACTCGAGAAAGTCTCAGCGGTAGCGTTTCAAGACCAAGCATAGTTTGATAACTTGCATGAGCATTTGCACTCATCCCAAAATCTCTTAATGCTCTTTTTTTAGCATTTGGTATCAAAGCCATACCTCCAGCACTTTTAATGAATTTTGCTAAAAAATCGTATCTTGGAGACTTGAATTTATCTTCACCTTCACCAATTGCACGAAATATTGCACAACCACCAAGCGCAGAAGCATTGCCTGAAATAATTTTTGTTGTTGAATACACAACTATATCTGCACCCAATTTTAGGGGTAAAATACTCAAAGGTGTGATGGTGTTATCCACTATCAAAGCAACTCCTGCTTCATGGGCAATCGTAGCAATCTTTTTAATATCGGGAAGTCTCATGTTTGGATTTCCAACACTTTCTAAAAAGATAATTTTTGTATTTTTAGTAATAGCATTTTGGATAGCATCAAATTCATCTACATCAAAAAAGTGAGTAGTAATCCCAAAACGGCTTAAAGTTTCGCTAAAGAGAGAATAAGTTCCCCCAAATAATCCGCCAATCGAGATTACCTCATCACCACTTGCCAAAAGCGACATCACGGCAAGCGTCGTAGCGCCCATTCCAGAGCTTGTTGCTACAGCACCAATACCTCCATCCATCTCTGCTAAGATACTTTCTAGCTTTGCAGTAGTTGGATTTCCCATCCTAGAATAGAGAGGTTTTTTTACACTCCCATCAAAAATCCCCTCCGCAATTTGTGGAGTCCCATAACCAAATGAAGCCGAACCGATAAGAACAGGACTTACAGCCCCATCTTTACTTCCAACTGATTGGACAAATGTAGTACAATATTCTTCAAAATTATTCATGTAAGTGCCTTTTAATAATGGAAAATTATAGCAAATAAGAGATAATTATAAAATAATAGATTTCATTAAGCTTTTTTTGTTAAAGTTTCAAACTTCATTCTTCCTCTTCATCGCTTAATAGGATAAAGCAGTCCCCTCCTAAGGGACAGCTCCAGGTTCGATTCCTGGTGGGGAGACCAGATTTCACACTTATCATAGCATCAAACTTAATAATAGTCATTTTTTTAAAATTTTATTGTTGCACGAGTATAGTAATAAGCTCCACTATAACCAAAGGGGGAATATCTCGAATAAGGTTTAATACCATCTGAACCATAAAAATTATTAATTGGTTCGCTCCATTTGTTTGGATAAGTATCAAAGATATTGAGACCACCAATTGCTAATTTAATTGTTTTTGTGAGAGCGTAACTCATATCTAAATCTGTTGTCCATTTTGCATCAAAATTATAAGATTCATTATTTATCACTTGTGCGTATGAGCCATACTGTGAAAGATTTAATGTAACACTCATGTTGTTATTTTCATAATTATTTAAAATGCGGAAAGCTTGTTGAGGCTGTCCATTTTCAACTCTATCTATCTGTTCAAAAGAGTTACTGCGATTCATGGAAGGGTTATTAAATCCAATAATTGTATTTTTAGAATAGTTATACCAGATACTAGAGTAAAGTTTTGAATCATTTTCAAAATCAAATTGGCGTGTTAATTTCAAATCTATTCCAGAAGTTTTTGTATCAACTGCATTGCTAAAAAATCTTGCTTTATCAACACCATAACTTGTAAGAATAGCTTGTTGCTGAGAAGTTGCAGTTGTTCCACCTATTTCATTGGATAGCATGATTTTATCTTCTACTAAAGTATAAAAATAATCAATCATTAAAGCTGTTGTATTGGTTGGTTGAAAAACAGTTCCAATTGTAAAATGTTTTGATTTTTCTGGGGTAAGTTCTTCTGCACCTAATGCTTTGGATATGTCATCTTCTGGTCGAAAAGTTCCTTCTAAAAGACCACCAAAAGTGGAAGTATGTGAATAATTAGATTGTGCTAGAGCGGGAGCTCTAAATCCCGTACTGCCAGATGTTCTCAAAAGTAAAGTATCAATCATTTTATAATCTAAAGAGAGTTTAACATTGGTAGTTTCTCCAAAATCACTATAGTTTTCATAACGACATGCCGCTTCAAAAGAGAGTTTAGAAAGTGGAGAATAAACAGTATCGAAATACAAAGCATAGTTTACACGAGAATTATCCACAACATTTTTTGGTTGATATCCAGCGAAACCTTGAGAGATTCCATTTGTATATGAACTTACATCTCCCTCTTGTATTGCATAATTTTCATAACGGTATTCTGAGCCTACAGCGAATTCAAATTGTTCAAATGAGTGTTTTAAATCAAGATTTGTGGTGTTTTGAATAAAATTGAGTTGACCAAGATGAAAAGATGTAGGAGATTCTGCCGCATATCCATAATTCATGCTGTTTTGAAGATTATAATCAATTTGATTGATACCGTAAGTATTACTGAGATTCCAGCTTGTTGTATCATGTTTGCCCTTTACACCAACGACAAATGAATAATCTAAAATATCAGCTTGAATCAATGGTAAAAAACCATTAGGATAAATAAGTTTCGTTGCTACATTATGGTTATAAGGTCTAAAGAATGCACTTGCTTCACTTTTTCGATAATTGAAAATAGCATTTGAATACAATGTTATGTCACTTTCTTGTAAACTCTCTGCATTCAAAACTAAATTTACATTTTTTGAATCAGGTATTCCAGCATGTGTTTGCACCGAAGGTGGAGTTATTCTTGGGTCTTTACCAGCTCTTTGCGTTTGCTCTTGATTTGCAGCACTCAAAGTAAGATTCACAAAACCATCATACGCTAAAGGGATAGAAACAAAAGTACTAGCAAACACTTTTTTACCATCACCTTTTTTTCTTATACCTGTCTGTATATTTACTTGATTATCATGACCAATACCTTTTAAAATGATATTGATAACACCACTAATCGCATCTGAACCATATTGTGCAGCTGCTCCATCTCGTAAAATTTCTATTTTTTCAATTGCTTCTATTGCAATCGTATCTAAATCAACATTACTTGAACCTCTTCCAATCGTTGCATTAACATGTAAAAGTGATGAAGTATGAAGTCGTTTTCCATTTATAAGAACAAGTATTTGGTCAGGTGACATACCACGAAGTGTAAAAGCTCTTACATGGTCGCTTCCATCTGCTACAGATGTTTCTGGTGCATTAAAACCTGCTACAAAATATCTCAAAACATCAGTTAATGAGGTAAGTCCTGAATTTTTAATTTGAGCATGTGTAATCATATCAACAGGGGAACGAGAATCTAAAAAGTTTTTTGCACCACTTCTTGAGCCTACATCTGCTTTGAGTTCACTTTCCATATTTAAAATATCTTCTAAGTCATCATCTAAATCCACTTGTGCACAAAGAGTCGATATCAAAAATGGGGTTATCAAAAGAATATTTTTTTTTCTTTTATACATATTATAAACCTTTAACTACATCAGCTATTTGTAATAATGATGATTTTATTTGCATATTTTCCTCTTTTGCACTCTCTAAATTAATTTTGAGTTTTGGTTTTTGAGAAGCAAAATAGACCTGAACTATCCCTTTTTTTTCTGCGAAACCTCGTAAATCACTAATAGTTAAAATATTACTATTTTTCACTTTTTGAAGAATAGTTTCTAACTCTTGTGAAGTCACATTTGCGATATAGAGAATATCTGTCTTTCCGATTTGCTCAATCTTTGTAATATATTTGATTACTACATCTTTGTCTTTTATTTGCTTTCCTTGATAAAGTTCATCAAAAGTAGTTCCAAAAGGGTTATTAAGTATAGTAATTGTAAATGTTTTACTCTTTTCATCTTCCCATGTAATAAATTTTACAATTTTACCAATTATCATGGCTTGAAGTTTTTCTTCTGATTCGTAAGCAAAAAGTGATGATGAAAAAATAGATAAAAATAAAAAGATGATTAGTTTAAGCATAAGATAAATTAGATTCCTTTGGGTGATATATAATAATTTTAGTTTACTTTAATTTTGATTTTTTAGCTTTAAAAAGGCGTGCAAATTATCTCATAATAATTTTTAATGCATTCAGAAGTTGTTCTTTAGAAATAGGTTTTTTGATAAAAACAGATTTACATAACCCTTGAGCTTCAAGAAGTTTTTGCTTATTTTCAACTGAGGATATCCATATAATCTTGAGTTCATTACTTATTTGTACCAACTCTTTGACCACTTCTATCCCATTTATAATAGGCATCTCAATATCTAATGTTATAATTTCTGGTCTATGTTCGAGATAGATATCTAATGCCTCTTGACCATTTTGAGCTTCATAAATTTCACTAAATGCCAATTCACTCAAATATGTTTTAACCCTGTCTCTTGCCAATTTAGAATCATCCACAATTAAAATTTTTTTCAAGTTACTACCTTTATAATTTAAATCCAAGAAGAGTTACATCATCATTTCGTTCGTAATCTAATTGATAATCTTCTAATCCATACAAAAATATCTCTTGCTGATCGGACATACTCTCATTTTTAGAGTTTTGAATTAGATTTTTAAACTTTGTTTTACCAAAAGAAAAACCATTCTCTCCACCATTTTGATCAAGATACCCATCTGTCGTGATATAAAATTGCATCCCTTCTTTTACATCTAAAATATGCTCTTTATAATCATAATCAACTCGACATTTTTTATACCCTACAGAATATCTATCTCCTTTTATCATTTTAAACTCACTATCTTCAATATAAAACAGTGCTATCTGAGCACCTGCAAATTTTATAATTTTCTCTTTTTTGTTATAATACAATATTGCTCCATCAAAACCCGCATTACTTATACTAGCACTATCTTCTTGTTTTAAAAGTTGTTTCATATTTTGATTAAAAACACTCAAAAGTTTTGCAGGGGATACATCCTCTTGTTCATGTTTAATTTTTGACACTATTTGTCTTTCTATTGCTTTAACAAGCATCGTTACAAATGCACCAGGCACTCCATGACCAGTACAATCAATAACCATTAATAAACACTCATGTTCACTTAAATCTTCAAAAAGATAAATATCTCCACCTACAGTATCTTTTGGATGCCAAATAGCAAAATAATCTTTAAAATATTTTCTAAACAATTCATTATCTGGTATTAAAGCACTTTGTATTAATGATGCATATTCTATTGAATCTCTTGTGTGTTTATGAATCTCTTCTATTTCAAGTTTTGTGTATTCTAACTCTTTGGTTCGTTTTTCAACTTTGATTTCAAGATTTGCACTTAAATCATCTACTCTTTTTTTATCTGTAATATCTTGTCTGATAGCATAATATCCGATATGCTCTGCATCACTATTATATTCTGGTTCAATCTTTGTATAAACCCAATAATATGTGCCATTTTTTCTTAAATTTTTAATTTCTCCAAACCAACAAGCATTATTTTTTAAAGCAATCCAAATATTTTGAAAGATTTCGCTAGACATATCTGGATGTCGAACTACATTGTGAGATTTACCAATAAGTTCATCTTGAGAATATCCACTTATAATACAAAATGCTTGACTCACATGCGTTATAAATCCATTTAAATCAGTTTTAGAAAAAATTACATTTTGGTCCATAGTTTTTAAGGTACTTTTTAACTCTTTATTTTTTTTTCTTATCGCTTTTGTTTTCTCTTTGATTGTATCATTCAGTGTAATTGTATAAGTTTCTAAAATTAAATTTTGTTCTTTAACCTTATCTATCATATTATTGAAACCATTAAAGAGTGATTGAAATTCGTCATTACTTTCATATTCAACATGAAGATTATAATTCTTACTTTTAGAAACTTCGTCTGTTACCTCTTTTAATTTTAAAATAGGAAATGTAAATATTCTTTGAAGTCTCATGGCTAAAAGAGTTATGATAATTAATGAAATAATTACAACTATAAACTGAACAATTTGTTGCCCTATAATATTATTATTTAATGTTTCCGTAGTTGCTATAATATAAAATGTGGCAATATATTCTTTATCCAAATATATAGGAGAACTCACAATAATATTGTCCGAATCTATAAAAGTGGTATGCTCTTGTGTCTTATGTTGTTGAGAATAATTCTGTATTTTGCTGTCTAAACTACTTTTTATACCATTATCTCTCGTATATGATACGAATTCTTTATTATCATTCAAAAAAATATACGCACCCTGTATATCTTTATTAATTTCAAGTGTCTTAAGAAGTGTAAACGCACTTTTAGAATCATCAAATTCAATAGGAGCTGTTAAATTTTTTGCCAAAATATTTGCAATATTTAATAAAGAATTTTGACTTTCTACTCTTACTTTACTATATGTATAAAAGAATATTGCAACTGATGATAATAATATAGCTATCAATGCACTAACACTTAATAAAAAGACTAATTTTAACCGAATTGAATAAAATCTTCTTTTTTTCATCGTCTTAAAAATTGTTCTCTAAAATCTGATTGTTGCTCTAGCATAATAAAAAGCTCCACTAAAACCTATTGGAGAATAACTTGAATAAGGCAGAATTCCATTGTTTCCAAAACCAATACCATCTAAGTTTTTCCATTTATTTGGCATGGTGTCAAAAATATTATTACCACCAATTGCAAGATTAACATTTTTAGAAAAAGCATAAGCAATCTCCATATCTACTGTTGTCATGGGGTTAAATTCATAAGACACACCAGATATTGCATGATGATAAGAACCATATCTATTTAAATTCATGACAATATTGTAAGAAGAAATATTGTAATTCGTAAGAAATTTCATACTCTCTTTTGGTTGTCCATTTTCAAGCATATCTATTTGCTCATAAAAATTTTCTTGTGTTATTGCATTGCTATTGTACTGAATCACTTTATTTTCATGATAGTTATACCAAAAACCAAAATCTAATTTCCCATGATTTTCAAGAAGATATTTATAATTGAGTTTTAAATCAATACCTCTCGTTTGCGTATTTACTGCATTTGTAAAAAATCGTGCTGCGGATACATTATTACTTGCCAAAACTGATTGTTGTATAGGAGTATCACCCGTTAATTGACTTGATAACATGATTCTATCATCAACTTTTATAAAAAAGTAATCAACCATAAATGTTAAATCTTTCATGGGTTCATACAGTCCCCCAAATGCAAGATGTTTTGATTTTTCAGGTTTTAAACTTTGTGCACCTAAAATTTTTGAAACTTCACTATCTACAACAAATGTACCTTGAGACATGATTGCAGTTGTATCATAAAATGAAGATGTTTGAGAAAATTTTGATTGTGCAAGTGATGGAGCTCTAAAACCTGTACTTGCAGATGTTCTTAAAAATATTTCTGGAATTATTCTATAGCCTAAAGCTAATTTGATATTTGATGTTGAACCAAAATCTGAATAATTTTCATACCTTCCAGCACCTTCCCATGAAAAATCAGAGGTAAAATGATAAGTTCCATCTACATAAAAAGCATAATTATTACGAGAACTATCTGTCTCATTTTCTGGTCGAAATCCAGCAAATCCTTGTGAGCCACCATTATAATATGAAGCTGTATCTCCAGCTGTTATTTTATAGTTTTCGTATCTATACTCTGCTCCACCAGCTAAATCTAATTTATCAAAACTTTTTTTAATATCTAAATTTGTAGTGTTTTGTATAAAAGTTAAAGTGCCATTATTGTTAAAAGATGTTGGTGAAGATGCTCCAAGCGCATAATTTATACTATCATCAACACCAAATTGCACATGATTGTATCCATACACATTACTTAAATCCCAATAAATACCATTCGTTAATTCACCATTGACACCAAATGCTACAGAATAATCAAGAATTTTTGTTTGAATTAGAGGTAAAAAGCCATCTGGATATAAAACACGAGAACTATCAGGAACTCTATAAAAAGCACTTGCAGAACTTTCTCGATAATTTAAAAGTGCATTTGAATACAAAACTACATTATTTGATTGTGGTGCTTCTGTATTGACAACTGCCTGAAAATTTTTGGATTCTGGTAAACCATAATGTGTTTGAACAGTTGGAGTCTCTAACCTTCTATCCGCACCTGCATGTTGTGTATCATTCTCTTTTTGAGCAGATAAAGTTGCATTCAAAAAACCATCATATTTTAAAGGATAGGTGATAAAGGTATCTGCTTGAAGTTTTGTACCATCACCATTTTTTCGGATACCACTAGAGATACCAATATTATTTGTATGTCCGTTTCCTTTTAAGATAATATTTATAACACCTGCAATTGCATCTGAGCCATACTGTGCAGCTGCTCCATCACGCAAAATTTCTATTTTTTCAATCGATTTTACAGCAATAGTATCTAAATCAACATGACTTGCACCACGACCTATTGAATCATTGACATGAATTAAAGAAGATGTATGTAATCTTTTACCATTCACAAGAACTAAAATTTGGTCAGAACTCATCCCTCTGAGTGTAAAAGCTCTCACATGGTCACTTCCGTCATTAAGAGATGGACTTGGAGCATTAAATCCAGCGACAAAGTAATTTAAAACAGCCGTTAAAGATGTCAAACCACTATACTCTATTTGGTCAAATGTGATAACATCAATTGCAGCTTTTGTATATAAAAAATTTGTTGCTCCATTACGAGAACCCACTTCAGCCTTTAACTCACTTTGCATATTTACAATATCTTCTAAACTTTTATCAAAAATATCCTCATCAGCCATTAATGAACTAAATGTTAAAAAAATACTTAAATAGACAATGTTTTTTGTATAAATTTTCATTGAGAATTTCCTTTTATAACATCAGCTATACTTAAAAGAGATGCATTAATTTGTAAATCATCACTCTTTGCAATATCAAGATTTATTTTCAACTTCACTTTTTGAAGAACAAAATATATCTGCATTATCCCTTGTTTTTCTGCAAAACCTCTAATGCTACTAATGGTTAAAATATTTTTACTTTTTACTTTTCTTAAAATATCTTCTAACTCATTTGCTTTTGATACTGGAATATACAAAATATTCGTATCTTGCAATTCATCAATATTATCAATATACTTCAGAACAATATTCTTATTTTTAATCTGTTTTTGACTAAATGTTTCATCAAATAAACTTCCATAAGGATTATTTAATACTGTAATTACAAAATTTTCAGTATTATTTTTCTCTTTCCATGTAATAAATTTTGCAACTTTTCCAATAATTACAACTTCTAACTTATTTTCTGACTCATAAGCATGTAAACTACTAAAAAAAACTGTAATATACATATATAACAATAAAAACTTACCCATTCTATTTTTCCTAATATTTTTAATACAATTACAGTATAAAAATTTATTTTTTCGTCTGTTATTATAACTATATTTTTATTCCAAAAACTCAATAAAGTTGGCTCATGTTATACTTAAAGTGGAATTGACCATTTTTGATAAAAAGCGATAACTCTAAGTGTAACGCCAACAATAAAAAGAATTACTATATTATAAGTTGTTACTATTTGTAACTCATTGAGAATATACAATGCAAGTGCCATGAGTAATGAAATTGTTCCATAAAATCCAGTTTTAAAAACAAAAGGAACTTCATTAATAATAATATCTCTTGCAATTCCGCCACCAACGGCTGTGATAAATGAGAGTGCTAGAACGCCTGTGAGGTTGAGGTTGTGCGATATGGCAATTAACGCTCCAGAGATGCTAAAAGAGACAAGACCTATTGAATCGCTAATTATAAAAAGTGGTTTATTTTCTATGGAATCTTTTTTATGAAATTTAAAAATAATCATGAAAATAATAACATTCATGACAATAAAAGCTGGATAATTGTGGGAGAATGTGTATGGAATCTCATTGATAGTAATATCTCTCATAATTCCACCGCCAAGAGCAGTTAAAAAAGTTGCAATCAAAACACCTAAAAGGTCAAGGGAATTTCTAGTAGCTACAAAAAATCCACTCATTGAAAAAGCAATAATTCCTATAGAATCTGCTACTTCAAACATATCTTAAAACCCTCGATAATAGCTGAAATTTCGAGTTCTTTTATTCTGTTCTCTAAACTTTCAACAGTTTCATTTTTTTCTAAAATTAATTTGTTTTGAAAAATAATCTTTCCCTCATCAAAATTTTCATTCACTTCATGGATTGTTACACCACTTTGTTTTTCATGGTTTTGGATTACAGCTTCATGCACATGTCTTCCATACATCCCTTTGCCTCCATATTTTGGTAAAAGGGAAGGGTGTGAATTTATAAATTTGAATTTTTTTGTAAGATTTGGGGATAATTTTTTCATGTAGCCTGAGAGAAAAACATAATCACATTGATATTGCACAAGTAATTTTTCTATTTGCTCATCTGGATTGTCGCTATTAGTGGCATTTACTACAAAATTATCTATCTGATATGTATCTGCCTTTTGTAAAACACTTGCTTGATAATTATTGGATATAACAAGTGGAATTTGAATATTTAGCGTTTTTGAAGCGTGATAAAGCACTTCAAATCCACTTCCATTATGGGAGGAAAGAATTGCTACTTTTGTCATGTAAGTTTTCTCACACCCTCTTTAAATAAGTCACCTCTTTGTGCATACGAGGTAAATTCATCTAAACTTGCTGCTGCTGGAGAAAGAAGTGCAACTTCATCTTTTTGAAGATTTTTATCAATTCTGTAAATTGCATCTTCTAAGTTTTTACACTGTTCAAAATGAATCTTGTACTCTTTTGCTAAATGAGAGAGTTTCTCTTTGTTTGAACCTATATGGTAAGTTTTGAGATTGAAATTTTTCATAAAAACAAAAAGTTCATTTAAATCAACACCTTTATCATCGCCACCAAGTATAAGATGCATGGAGGAGTTTTTATACCGTTTGAGTGCAGCGATTGTTGCATCAAGGTTTGTAGCTTTTGTGTCGTTTACCCATAATCTTCCATGTACATCTAAAAGCTCTTCTTGTCTGTGTGGGTCAATAACAAAGCAATTTATTTTATCATAATCAATTGTATCAAAGAGTATTTTTTCAACAGCCATAGCCAAAAGAGCATCTGCTAAAAAAGCGCCTTGAAATTTAATTTTTTGGATATCTATACCAAAATAATCTGCTATATTATTTTCATCTTTATAAGTTATAAGATGTGCCTTTGTTGGTATATCTTTATATGCATGGGGAATAATTGCTATTTCACCTTCACGCATCTTAGAAAGAGGTTTTAACTTTGCATTAATATATGCCTCCATATCTCCATGCCAACTAAGATGATCTGGACTCAATGGTAAGAGTACATATATATTTGGCTTTGTAAGATTGGTGTAGTGCATGGTAAATGAACTTGTCTCAAGTACCCATATAGTTGCATGTGCGTTGAGCTCTGCTAGTGGAAAACCGATATTTCCTCCCGCTTGTGAGCCTTTGTCTTGCAAAAGATGTTGCATCATTTGAGTTGTTGTCGTTTTTCCATTTGTTCCGCTTATCCAAATTTTAAGTGGTGTTGTATCGTTAAAATAATCGTACTCACTTATCAAGTTTTTTGCTTTTTGTATTAGCATGTTTGATGGAGGAATTCCTGGAGATGGAATTTCTAAATCTGAATATTTTGGGTCAAACTCTGAAGCTGGTTTAATGCTAAAACCATCTTCGTCTTTAAAAGGTTTAGAAACCTTGTCATCATAGAAGATAACATGTTGGAATTTTTTTGCAAGTGCTTTGGTGGTTTTTCCATAACCAAAAAGAGAAACTCGTTGCATTATCGAATCTTTAAACTAATAAGTGCCACGAGATTGGAAAGTACAGCAATAATCCAAAATCTGACAATAATTTTATTTTCTGGCCAATGTTTCATCTCAAAATGGTGATGGATAGGTGCCATGAGAAAGATTCTTTTTTTACGGAGTTTAAAACTTCCAACTTGTAAAATAACAGAAAGAGTTTCTATTACAAAAATAGAACCTATGAGAAGCAATAAAATTTCACTTTTACTGATGATTGCAGAATACCCTAAAAAAGCACCAAGTGTTAAAGAGCCACTATCACCCATAAAAACTTCAGCAGGATGGGAGTTGTACCATAAAAAACCAGCTAATGCTCCAATGAGTGCGCTTGTGACAATAGCAACTTCACCTACATTAAAGTTTGGCATTAAAAGGTATGCACTTATTTTGACATGACCAGTGATATAGATAATAATACTAAAAGAGATAAGTGCTGCCATAGATGGGACTGTAGCTAATCCATCAAGACCATCTGTGAGGTTGACTGCATTGGATGTTGAGATGATAACAAGAACCCATAATATAATTGCAAATATCCCCATGTCAAAGAGTGCTGTTTTTACAAATGGTACATACAATTCTGTGTTGAAATCTGCACTGATATAAAGAAAGGATGCAATAAAGAGTGCAGAAAGAATTTGAAATGCTAATTTTGTGCGTGCTTTGAGACCTGCAAGATTCTGATTTTTTCTGATTTTTGCATAATCATCTTGAAACCCTATAAGAGTAAATAACACGAGAGTAAGTATTGCTCCAATTGCATAAACATTTGAGAGTTTGATAGTGAGTAAAGAGGCAAAAATAGTAGCACCAATAAAAACAATGCCACCCATAGTCGGAGTTTTGGCTTTCCCTTTATGTCTTTCTGGTGCCCATGTATTTATAGGTTGAACACTTGATGTTTTTTGTGCCCATTTTATAAAAATTGGCATGAGAACAAGTGTTAAAATAAGTGCTAAGAAAAATGCAATTCCAGCTCTAATAGTGATGTATCCGAGTATGTTAATATGTAAGATTTCATGGAGCCAATAAAGCAAAATATATCCTGATTGAGATTTGGTATTAGAAGTGGCATTATAGTATAATCGTTTCAATCTTTAGTTGAAAAGGAATGAAATTGGGAAAAAGAGCAATTTTAGTGATTACAGATGGGATAGGTTTTAGTCCTAAAACAGAATATAACGCATTTTATAATGCTACTAAACCAACTTATGATAAATTATTTCAAGAGGTTCCTTACTCTTTAGTGGATACTTCAGGACTAAGTGTTGGACTTCCTGAGGGACAGATGGGAAATTCTGAAGTAGGGCATATGAGCATAGGAAGTGGAAGAGTTTTATACCAAGATTTGGTAAAAATATCTTTAGCTATTTCACAAAAAAACTTAGAAAAAAATGAGGTACTGCAAAATCTTCTGGCATCTTCAAATCGCTTGCATCTTATTGGACTTATGAGTGATGGCGGTGTGCATTCACATATAGACCACTTTATGGCTTTTGCTGATATTGCAGCTAAAAATAACAAAGAAGTTTTTTTACATCTTATCACTGATGGAAGAGATGTTTCCCCAACTTCGGCAAAAAAATATCTTCAAGAGGTTCAAAATCATTGCAACGAACATGTAAAAATCGGTACAATCTCTGGTCGTTTTTATAGCATGGATAGAGATAACCGTTGGGATAGAGTCCAAAAAGCGTATGAAGCGATAGTTCATGCAACTCCAAAAACAGAGATGAATCCTCAAAGTTACATAGATTCTTCGTATGATTTAGGAGAAACTGATGAGTTTATTCAGCCGATAGCTTTTAGCGGTTATGATGGCATGAAAGATGGAGATAGTGTACTTACTATAAATTATAGAAGCGATAGAATGAGAGAAATGGTAACAGCTATTGCTGATGAAAAATTTAATGGGTTTGCAAAAAAACATATCAAAGTGCAACTTGCTACAATAACTGAGTATGATAAAAGTTTTGAGTATCCAATTTTATTTAAAAAAGATAGCCCAAAAAATACTTTGGCTGAGGTGATTGCATCAAAAGGACTCAGACAACTTCACACTGCTGAAACAGAAAAATACGCACATGTTACCTTTTTCTTAAATGGCGGGATTGATGAGCCGTATGTAAATGAAACAAGAGTTTTAATCCCCTCTCCAAATGTGAAAACTTATGATGAAAAACCACAAATGAGTGCATTGGCAGTTGGAGAAGCTGTTTTAAAAGCGATAGATGATAAATATGATTTTATTGTTGTAAATTTTGCGAATGGCGACATGGTAGGACATACTGGAGATTTTGAGGCTGCTAAAAAAGCAGTTGAAGCAGTTGACACTGAACTAGGCAAAATTGTACAAAAAGCCAAAGAGGAAGATTATGCACTTGTAATTACCTCTGACCATGGAAATTGTGAAGAGATGCGAGATGATGAGGGAAATGTTTTGACAAATCATACAGTTGGTAAAGTATGGTGTTTTGTTATGGCTGATGGAGTGGAGAAAGTGAATGATGGTGGATTAAACAATATTGCACCAACAGTTTTAAAACTCATGGGAATAGAGATTCCACATGAAATGGATGAAAGTTTAATTTAAAATAAAGGAGTTATTTTGAAATTTAGTGGAAAAAATGTTTTAGTAACAGGTGCAAGTCGTGGTATTGGTGCAGAAATTGCAAAAGTTTTAGCTGGTTATGGGTTGAAAGTTTGGATTAATTATAGAAGTGGAGCTAAAGAAGCCGATAGTGTAAAAGAATCTATTGAAGCAAATGGTGGTGTGTGTGCTGTGATAGGTTTTGATGTGAGTGATGAGAAAGCATTTGTGGATGGAATCAAAACAATTATTGATAGTGATGGTGAACTTTCGTATCTTGTGAATAATGCAGGAATTACTAATGATAAACTAGCCCTTAGAATGAAAAATGAAGATTTTATGAGTGTGATAAATGCAAATTTAACCTCCACTTTTACAGGGTGCAGGGAAGCTATGAAAGTGATGAGAAAGAAAAAATTTGGCTCAGTCGTAAATATTGCTTCTATTGTTGGTGAAACGGGAAATGCTGGACAAACAAATTATTCTGCAAGTAAAGGGGGTGTAATTGCCATGACAAAAAGTTTTGCCATTGAATCAGCAACAAGTGGAATCCGTTATAACACAATTACTCCTGGATTTATTGCAACTGAAATGACAGATGCTTTAAGTGATGAAATTAAAAATTCATTTACTTCCAAAATACCCATGAATAGATTTGGAAATGCTACAGAAGTTGCCGAAGCGACAGCTTTTTTACTTTCTGACAATTCAAGTTACATTACGGGTGAAACGCTTAAAGTAAACGGTGGAATGAACATGGCGTAAAAGTTTTTCTTATGAAAATAAAAAATTCAAAGTTTAAAGTTTTCGGCTTATGATTTTTATTTTTTTTAAGTTAAGTGTGCTACAATTACAAGATTTTATACTTAAACATAGGAGCTATAATGGCACTTTTAGACGATATTAAAGAAGTAGTAGTTGAGCAATTAAGCGTCAACGCAGATGAAGTAAAAGAAGATTCAAAGTTTGTTGAAGATTTAGGTGCTGATAGTCTTGATGTAGTTGAATTAGTCATGGCATTAGAAGAGAAATTTGATATTGAAATTCCTGATGATGAAGCAGAAAAAATTCAAACTGTTAGAGATGTAGTTACTTATATCGAAAGTAAGTAATCAGGTTAAAATGTTCTGCTAAAGAATTGCTTTTTTGCAGAATATTTTTTTTGAAAACTAGTATTTTTAATAGTTAATTTTTAGTTAATTTTTAAAAGTATTTAACATTATTTTATTTGGAGAATTTTTAATGAGAAGAGTAGTAGTTACTGGTTTAGGGATGATAAACTCGGTTGGAAATGATAAGGAAAGTTCTTTTAAGGCAATATGTGAAGGGAAATGTGGTATTGATACTATCACTCTTTTTGACCCAAAAGATTACAGTGTGAAAATTGCAGGGGAAGTGAAAGATTTTGACCCTGAAACTGTCATGGCAGCTAAAGA
>CAMCYC010000038.1 GCA_945883795.1 Sulfurimonas crateris
TATTATCAGGCTTTTAGAATTAAGTAGTATAATACAAAAATTTTATAAAAGTGGATTATAATGATTGATTACAAAACCATAAAACCGTTGCTTTTTAAGCTTGAACCTGAAAATGCGCACCACCTTGCTGCATGTATACTCAGCCTTCCAAATCTTTTCCAGATGCCTTTTAACTCTTTTTTAAAATCTCATTTTATAGATGATGCAATTTTAACTCAAGAAATTTTTGGGCGTACATTTCACAATCCAGTTGGTCTTGGAGCAGGATTTGACAAAAATGCTACCATGATACGAGGAATAGAAATTTTAGGATTTGGTTTTACTGAAATAGGAACCGTGACTCCACGAGCACAATCTGGCAATCCTAAGCCGAGAATGTTTCGACATATAGAAGAAGAAACTCTTCAAAATGCCATGGGTTTTAACAATGAAGGAGCCTATAAAATTTTAAAAAGAGTACAAAAAAGATATCCTTTTAAAACTCCAATTGGGATAAATATTGGTAAAAACAAAATTACACCAGACAGAGAAGCTATCCAAGATTATCTCTCTCTTGTAAAGTCATTTAAAGGTCTTGGGGATTATTTTGTGATAAATATCTCTTCACCAAACACTCCAGGATTACGAGATTTGCAAAATGAGGCATTTATAGATGCACTTTTTACACAAGCAAAAGCACTCACAAATAAACCAATTTTGCTTAAAATTGCACCTGACATGACACCTGAAGATGCTGTTGCACTCTCAAAACTAGCAGTTGCAAAAGGTGCAGATGGGATTATTGCTACAAATACTACAATAGATTATTCCCTTGTCAAACATCCAAAAAAAATTGGTGGACTTAGTGGTGCTGTTTTAAAACACAAAAGTTTTGCTATCTTTGAAGCAATTGCAAAAGAGCTTTTTGGTAAAACAATACTTATCTCCGTTGGTGGCATTGATTCGGCACAAGAGGCATACAAACGGATAAAAGCAGGTGCATCTTTGGTACAAATTTATAGCGGTTTAGTTTTTCATGGACCTGATATGATTATGAATATCAACAAAGGTTTGATTAAACTTTTAAAAGCTGATGGATATACAAATATCACTCAAGCTATCGGCGTTGATAGAAAATGAAATTTATTTTAACGCTTACACTAATTATAGGAACACTCATGGCATCATCGTTACCAAAATATGAAACAAAAACACTTAAAAATGGTTTACAAGTAGTTGTAATCCCTATGAAAAACAATACAAATGTAATAAGTACAGATATTTTTTACAAAGTAGGAAGTAGAAATGAGGTGATGGGCAAAACTGGAATCGCTCACATGCTCGAACACATGAACTTCAAATCAACTAAAAACCTTAAGGCTGGTGAATTTGATAAAGAGATAAAAAGCGTTGGCGGAGTGAATAATGCTTCAACCAGTTTTGATTACACCCATTATTTTATTAAATCAAGCACAGATAATTTGGGTAAATCACTTAATCTTTTTGCAGAACTCATGCAAAATCTCAATCTCAAAAATGAAGAATTTCAACCTGAACGGGATGTTGTTGCAGAAGAACGCCGTTGGAGAACAGAAAATTCACCTATGGGATATTTATATTTTCAACTTTTCAATAATGCGTATGTTTATCATCCATACCATTGGACACCTATTGGTTTCATGAATGATATAAAAACTTGGAGCATTAAAGATATTAAAGATTTTCACAAAACCTACTACCAACCATCGAATGCTATTTTAATGGTGAGCGGTGATGTTGAACCTAAAGATGTATTTAAAAAAGCACAAAAAGAGTTTGGTAACATTAAAAATAAAGCCAAAATCCCTAAATTTAAATTTGTAGAACCAGAACAAGATGGTGCAAAAAGAATTTTAGTGCATAAAGAAAGCGAAGTTGAGATGTTGGCTATCACTTTTCATATCCCTAATTTTCAAGACCCTGACCAAACAGCTTTGAATGTAATCTCTGAAATTTTATATTCAGGAAAAAGCTCAAGACTTTATAAAGAGTTAGTAGATAAAAAGCAACTTGTAAATACAGTTTATGCTTATAACATGCAAAATACTGACCCTGGACTTTTCGTGTTTTTGGCTGTTTGTAACCATGGAATAAAAGCAGAAGATGCAGAAAAAGAGATTATAACGCAAATAGAGCTTATGAAAAATACACAAGTGACACAAGCAGAACTTGATAAAGTCAAAATAAATACAAAATCAGATTTTATCTATTCACTCGAAAGTTCAACATCAGTGGCAGAACTCTATGGAAGCTATCTTGTGCGTGGGGATATAACTCCACTTCTTAATTATGAAGAAAATATCAATAAAGTAACACCACAACAAGTGCAAGAGATAGCAAACAAATATTTTAATTTCGCAAAATCAACAACAGTTATTTTAAAAAAAAGTGAAACGCCACCCAAAGCAGAATAAGGCTATTCTAAGGCAAGTTTTTATTAAAAACTTGCTAAACTCACACAAATTATTTTTTAGGAATTTTCATGCTCAGATTTGCACCTAGTCCAACTGGTGATATGCATATTGGCAACTTACGGGTTGCAATATTTAACTACATTGTTTCAAAACAAAAAAACGAAAACTTAATTGTTAGAATTGAAGATACAGATAAAGAAAGAAATATCGAAGGCAAAGACCAAGAGATACTTCAAATTTTAGGTTTATTTGGAATTGAATATTCTCAAGTGATATATCAAAGTCAAAATCTTCGATTTCATTCGGCTATGGCATTACAACTTCTCCATGATAAAAAAGCTTTTAGTTGTTTTTGCTCTCCCGAGTGGCTTGACAAAAAACGAGAAGAAGCAAAAACAGATAAAAAAGCGTATAGATATGATGGTGCTTGTGAAAACTTACCTGATGAATTAGTGATAGATAACATGAATCCCTTTACTATTAGAATCAAACAACCAAGCGAAGCAATTACAGTCAAAGACCATATAAAAGGTGAAGTGGCTTTTAATCCAGCAGAAGTAGATAGTTTCATCATCATGCGTCAAGATAAAACCCCTACTTATAACTTTGCTTGTGCAGTTGATGATATGCTAAGTGATATTTCATTGGTGATTCGGGGTGAAGACCACATGAGTAATACTCCAAAACAAGACCATATCCGTTCATCTTTAAGATATGATAAAAAAATAGAGTATGCGCATTTGCCAATTATATTAAATGATGATGGTAAAAAAATGAGTAAAAGAGATGATGCTTCGAGTGTCAAATGGCTTTTAGAAGAGGGATTTTTACCATCAGCTATAACAAATTATTTGATTCTTATGGGAAACAAACCTCCAAAAGAGATATTTACAATGGCAGAAGCAATTGAATGGTTTAATCTTGATAACATCTCAAAAGCTCCTGCTCGTTTTAATCTCGACATGTTAAAGCATATAAACCGTGAACATCTCAAAATGCTTGACGCTAAAGAGCTTTCAAGATATGTGGGATTTGCTGATGCAGAGATAGGGGAAGTTGCTCGCATTTATCTCGAAGAGGTAAGAACAACAAAAGAACTCAAAGCAAAAATAGAACCAATTTTTGCCCCAAAAATAATTCCAGCAGAGTTTGAAGAACAGGCTAAGATTATGGCTGTAACTATCAAAAATGCACCTTACTTTGAAGAATATGAAGATTTTAAAAATCATATCATGAAAGAATCAGGGCTTAAAGGGAAGAACTTTTTCAAACCTCTTCGTTTGTTGCTCACAGGAGCAGAACATGGTCCTGATGTGGCAGAAGTTTATAAATATTTAAAAAATTATATAGGTGAGATTGTCAAATGAGTACAGCAATTCAAATAGTACAAGGATTAGGTGGTATTTTCCTTAGTTTAATCAATGTTTATATTTGGGTTATTATTATTGCAGCACTTCTAAGTTTTGTAAATCCAGACCCATATAATCCTATTGTACAATTTTTACATAGAATTACCCAACCTGCATATAAATTTGTGAGAAAATTTATAAGAACTGATTTTAATGGTTTAGATTTAGCACCATTAGTTATTGTGGTAGCACTTCAAATAGTTATTGTTGTAGTGAGTTCTCTTTTAGGCTCGCTATAGACTATTTTCTTTTTCTCTGATATATCAAAACTTCTGAAAAAAGCTTATCTTGTTTAAAAACAAGATAAAGCTTTTTGACACTCTCATTCTCTTTTTTAAAAGTAACAAGATAATATTTATTCCACTCATTTTTTACATGCGTTAAAGAGGAAAATTGATTATGAGAGGGAAGTCTTTTTATCTCTATAGGTGATTGGGTATTGAGCTGTAATGATGTTTCTATCATCTTATCAAAACTAACCTCATCCATACTAATTGTGTCTTTTAAATACAAAGCGATATAAAAATATTCGTTATCATCAAAATTATCAGTATCAACATCATTGAGATATGTTGCATAAAATAATCCTTTGGTTGTCTCTTGGGATTGTATTTTTGAAGTTTGTGAACTCGATACACTCAATTCTTGTTGTTTATTCATGTTAAATCTGCCAAATGCACTCTGACTCGAACACCCAGTCACTAAAATAGCAAAAGTGATGCCATGCAACAAAAACTTCATCTATCTTCCTATGGGTTGTAATTTTTGATGCGAATTATATCTTATTAAACAACTTTTTAATGACTCTTTTGTATAATCAAGCGATTATGACTGAGGACTAAAAATTGAATAAAAGATTGGCAGTGGCATTTACAGGACCATCTAATAGTGGTAAAACAACACTCATTCTTAAAGTTGCGAGAAAATTGATACATGAACATTCAAAAAAAGTTGCCATAATTAAGCATGACCCAAAAGATAAAGCGAGGTTTGATGTTGTTGGAAAAGATAGTTATAAGTTTTCAGATACAGGTGCAGAGGTAATAGTCACTTCACCCAACAGAACAACCTATTTTTCAAAAAGAAATAAAGATTTAGATGAGATGATTAGGCTTTTTGATGCATTCGATATTTTACTTGTTGAGGGATTAAAAAATTTACCTTTACCTAGAATAAGTGTTTTTAGAGATGCAGTTGATATAGGCTATTTTCCCTACATGAATGCTTTAGCAATAGATGATACAATCAATATACAGGATTACAACATGCCACAAGGCGTTGATGTTTTAAATTTGAATAATCCAGATGAAGTGATTCTGTGGATATTAAAAAATGCAAAGGAAGTTTAAATGAAAGATATATTTGATGCCATTCAAAGATGTGCTATAAGAATTAAAGATGCTATAGATGTAAAAGATATAGGCTATTCTCAAAAAGAAAATAGTTCAGGTGAAACGCAACTTCAGTTAGATATTCAATGTGACTTGATAATAGAAGAGGAACTTGCAACCGTTCCCTCTGTGCATACAATCGCAAGTGAAGAAAAAGAGCATGAACTCATTATTCGTGAAAATGGAAAGTATTTTATTGCTTATGACCCACTTGATGGTTCATCATTAGTAGATGTTAACTTAAGTGTTGGTTCAATTTTTGGGATATATGAGGGGGAATGGGGCGCAAGAAACATGGTTGCGTCTTGTTATGTTGTGTATGGACCTAGAGTTGAAATGGTATTTGCAGAAAATAAAACACAGCTTTATCTTCTTCAAGCTGGAGAGTTTGAGTTTGTAAAAGAGATTCGTTTAAATGAAAAAGGAAATCTCAACGCACCAGGTGGAACACAACAAAATTGGACTGCTTATCATAAAGAGATGGTTGATAGTTTTTTTGCTGAAGGGTATCGCCTACGATATTCAGGAGGCATGGTTCCTGATTTACACCAAATTTTACTCAAAGGTGGTGGACTTTTTAGCTACCCTGCAACTTCAGACAGACCAGATGGTAAACTTCGCAAACTTTTTGAAGTATTTCCTTTTGCTTATATTTTCAAAATGGCTGGCGGTGACGCTATTGATGGAATAAATGAGAATATTATGGCTCTCTCACATGACCATATTCATGGAACATCTCAATGCTTTTTTGGTTCAAAATATGAGATAGCAAGAGTAAAAGAAGTGTATGCAAGAAACAACCAGTAAAGAACTTGATAAATTTGAGCTTTATCTCAATGAGATGATACTCGAACTCCAAAAATGCCAAGAAGATAAAGCCGTTACAAGTTGTAGTAATTGTGAACATTACTTCTCTTGCGAACTTAGAACTGATTATGTAAAATCAGTATACAACAGCATGTCCAAAGGTGAGACAGGCGGATTTGAATTTTAATGAAGGAAAATGATTGAGTAAATATATAACAACCCCAATATACTATGTAAATGGCGAGGCTCATATTGGGCATGCATACACAACTTTTATAGCAGATACCCTCACAAGATATGAAAAATTAAAAGGTGAGGATACCTATTTTTTGACTGGAACAGATGAGCATGGACAAAAAATAGAGGAATCAGCACAAAAAAATGGCAAACCGACTCAAGAATTTGCGGATGAGATTAGTGCCTCTTTTAAGAATTTATGGGATGAGTTTGAGATAAGTTATGACCAATTTATTAGAACTACTGATGAAAAACATAAAAGAGGTGTTCAAAAAGCTTTTGAAGTGATGTATGCCAAAGGGGATATTTACAAAGATTTTTATGAGGGACACTATTGTGTTAGTTGTGAAACTTTTTTTCCTGAAACACAACTTATTGATGGTGGATTTTGTCCTGATTGTGGAAGAAGTACAACGGTTTTAAAAGAGGAAAGCTACTTCTTTAGACTCTCAAAATATGAAGATGCTCTTTTAAATCATTATGCACAAAACCCAGATTTCATACTTCCCCGCTCCCGAGCAAATGAGGTTGTCAACTTTGTAAAAGGGGGGCTTCGTGATTTATCTGTTACAAGAACATCGTTTACATGGGGTGTTAAAATGCCTGAATCTTTAAATGATGACAAACATGTCATGTATGTTTGGCTTGATGCACTTTTAAACTATATCACAGCACTTGGATATGGAAACGATAATGAAAAAATGAACTATTGGCCAGCTTCAACCCAATTTGTAGGCAAAGATATTCTCCGTTTTCATGCGATTTATTGGCCTGCATTTTTAATGAGTCTTGATTTACCTCTTCCAAAAACAATAGGTGCGCATGGTTGGTGGACAAGAGATGGGGAAAAAATGAGTAAATCTAAAGGTAATGTTATCTCTCCAAAAGAGGTTTCAGATGCTTATGGAGTTGAAAATTTACGCTATTTTATGCTCCGTGAAGTTCCTTTTGGTCAAGATGGCGATTTTTCTCAAAGAGCATTTATTGACAGAATAAACTCCGAACTTAGTAACGATTTAGGAAATCTTTTAAACCGTATTATTGGAATGAGTGGTAAATATTCTGCTTTTGAGATTGATAGTGTAGATGTAAAAAAGTTTCATGAAAAAGAGCTTAATGCTATGAATATCGTGTTAGATTCACTCGATACTTTCATTGAAAATCTCCAAACACATAGATATTTAGAGGAGCTTTGGAGATTATTTGCAATTGGAAACAAAGCAATAGAAGAACATGCTCCATGGGTAAAAATGAAAGAGGGAAAAAAAGATGAAGCACTAGCAACCGTTGCACTTGTAGCAAATATTCTTGCAAAGGCTTCTATCATGCTCTCTCCTGTTATGCCAAAAACAACAAATATTATTGCAGATGCACTCAATTTTACAATAAATAATGCAAGCTATAAAGAGTTAATTTTGGATAAAAATCTTTTAAAAGTATTTACAATAAAAGCTGTTCCACCTCTTTTTCCTCGTGTTGAAGAACCTTTGATGCAAGAAGCACCTCTTGCAACACCAAATGCACAAGAACTAAAAGTACCTAAAACTGCAGAAATTGTAAAAGAAGAGAAAGTTGAAGAAGATAATCTTATAGAAATAGGTCAATTTTTTGCAACATCTTTAAAAGTTGGAACAATTGTAGAAGCAGAGGAAGTACCAAAAAGTAAAAAACTTTTAAGACTTCAAGTTGATTTGGGAGAAGGGAGAAACAGACAAGTTTTGGCTGGAATAAAAGAGTTTTACTCGGCTGAATCTCTTGTAAACACTCAAGTTTGCGTGGTCGCTAATCTCAAACCTGCAAAACTTATGGGCATGGTATCTGAGGGGATGCTTCTTGCTGCAAAAGATACAGAGGGTTTATCTTTAATTAGACCAGAAAAACCCAAAAAAGCGGGTACCCCTATTGGATGAGACTTGAAAATATCCTTGCACTTACAAATGCTCAACTTATCAATGAGCCCTTTGTAAATAGTTTTGAAAATATTGTTTTTAAAGCAAAAGCGGTAAGACGGGGTGACCTCTTTGTCGCTTTTGATAAAGAAGAGATACAAACAGCTATTAGCAATGGTGCTTATGGTATTATTTTTGATAAAACAACAAAAATAAGTGATACAGAAATTGCATGGATAAAAGTCTCTGATATAGAAGATGCTATCAAAAGATTACTCCGTTTTAGAATTATTGAAAAAGAACTTGTCGCTTATGAATGCCATGAGATAACAATTAGCCTTGCTTTACAAACTATTACAGAACCTAGAATCGTCCCTCTGCATGGAAATATAAAAAGAATTTTTAAAATACTTTGGGATATAGACAAAAATACAATTATCCTTTTCTCCCCTACCCTTTGTGATAAAGATATGTTTGTAAATAGCAAAAAAATTTCACAAGGCACTTTAGAGTCAATAGTTGTTATGGAAAAAACTCTTTTTGAAACATCTTTTATCTATGATGATATATTTTATGAAAGACAACCTCTTTCCCCATTTTTCATCCCCTATTTAGAACAATTATTCCATCTTTTTACAACTTTACAAATTAAGTATAAAATAAAAAAATTTGCCCCTTTAGCATATTTTGAAGCTGTTTTTGTGAATAAAAAGCTTGAAATTAAGGATTTTGGAACAACTGAAAGAGTTGTTATTTTTGAGCAAAATTTACTTTTTATTGCAGATGAAATAAACTTTTTACGCCAACATGCAAGTTTTGCACAAGTGATATATATTATTCCAAATACTCAACAACACTACACTTTTATAAATCATGAAAAGTATTTTTTCTATGCAAACGAAAATGAGATACAAGATATTTTAGAAAATAATCCCTTCCATTTTGCATTTATTGTAGGTGCAAATAAATCTCTCTTGCATAAAGCACTTACACAATACCAACAACTTACTTTAGAATTTTAGGAACTTATTATGAACCGCAGAGATTTTTTAACAACCGCTACAACCGCCTCTGTTGCGCTTACTTTTGGTGGATGTAATGAGAGTAACCATCAAGCAATAGACTATTCAAAACATCCAAAAGAGAAAAATGATGATGTAAAAAGAGTGAATGTAAACCTTAATAAAAAAACTGTTCTCAAACTTGCAACAAGTTGGCCAGCACATTTTCCAATTATGGGAACAGGTGTAGAGCAATTTGCACAAAGAGTGAAAGATATAAGTGGCAATTCTTTGGAAATAAAACTTTATCCCAAAAATGTTCTCGTCCCTGCTCTTGCAGTATTTGATGCGTGTTCTAGTGGTCAGATAGACGCTTTTCACTCAGGACCTTATTATTGGAAAGGAAAAAATTCTGCCTTTTCTCTTTATAGTGGTTTACCTTTTGGATTTACCGCTGAAGAGATTAATTCATGGATGCTTTTTGGAGGAGGACTTGCTCTTTGGCGAGAAGATTATGCAAAATATAATCTTTACCCTTTTTTGGGAGGCAATACAAACATACAAATGGGAGGATGGTTTAAAAAACCTATCAATTCACTCGCAGACATGCAAGGTTTAAAAATGCGTATCCCAGGACTTGGTGGTGAAGTTTTTTCAAAAATGGGAGTCAATCCTATTCTTTTAGACGCTGGAGAAATTTATACAGCACTTGAGCGAGGTGTGATTGATGCTACAGAATGGGTTGGACCTGCACTTGATATGAAGATGGGATTTTACAAAGTTGCACCCTATTATTATTCAGGATGGCATGAATCAGGTTCTATTTTGGAGCTTACTTTTAATAAACACTCATGGAGTAAATTAGCATTTGAGCATCAAGCGATGATTGAAGTTGCTTCAAGCGAAATGAATGCAAATATGGCATACGAATTTCATGCCGAAAATATAAAAGCTCTTCAAGAACTTAAAAAGCTTGATGTGAAGATATTGCAATATCCAAAAGATGTAACACACGCTGGAAAAATAGCACTGCAAGAGGTTCTAAAAGAGTTAAGCGCACAAAATAAAGATTTTCAAAAAGTCTATGAATCTATTAGCCAGTATCTCTCACTTTCAAAAGAGTGGAGTGATGCTAGCTTGAGATATTTTTTAAATGAGAGATAAGAAAATGAAAAAAAAATTACTAATAGTTTGGTCGAGTGGAGAAAAAGAGGTTGCTAAAAAGCTGGTTTTACTTTATGGTTCTGTCATATTACCCAGAGGATATTGGGATGAAGCAACAATCATGATTTGGGGTCCATCTGCACTTCTTTTAGCAGAGGATGAAGAACTTCAAGCAAAACTCAAAATAGTACAAGAGAATGGCGTGAAAGTGAACGCTTGTGTTGTTTGCACTGATGATTATAAAGTTTCAGATAAACTCCAAGAGTTAGGGATTGAGCTTATTCACACAGGAGAGATGCTCACAAATGCCCTTCAAAGTGATGATACCAAAGTGATTACTTTTTAGCTTTTTAAGAATATAATCCAAAAACAATAAGTATAAGTAAGAGGAAGCAATATGTTAGATAGTTATATAGGGAAAAGTATAGACCTCAGTGAAAAGACACTTCTTTTTAAAGAGGATGAACATGAAATATATTGGCTTGGAATTGATGATGAGACTGCGTTTAGATGTAATGCGTATCTTATAAAAGATGATGACGAATATATTCTTGTAGACCCAGGGAGTAGAAGTTTTTTTACTCAAGTACAAGAGCGTGTTTCACAAATTACTGACCCAAAAAATATATCTGACTTAATTGTTTGCCATCAAGACCCAGATGTTGCAGCTTCAATGATTGACTGGTTAGATTTTAAGAGTGATATTGTCATACTCTCTAGCGCTAGAACAAATGTCCTTTTACCACATTATGGAAATAGTAATTATATTTTTAAGGACACTGTTGAAAATTCGGTATTTACATTTAAAAGTGGAAGAAAACTCAGATTTATTGAATCTCCATTTTTACACTTTCCAGGGGCATTTACGACATACGATGAAACCTCACAATTTCTTTTTTCTGGTGATATTTTTGCTGCTCTTGATACATCGTGGGAATTAGTGGTAAAAGATTTTGAATCACATAAAATGAATCTTGACCTTTTTCATATTGACTACATGGCATCAAACATTGCAGCTAGAGGCTATGTCAGACGATTAGATGGAATAAAAATTGATGCAATTCTGCCTCAACATGGCTCAATTATTAGTAAAAAAGATGTTGCTAATGCACTGAATTATTTAAAAAATCTTCAATGCGGATTAGACTTAATATATAGTGATTTGAGTATATAATTATGACCATGGAAGAATTAGAAAAAGAAATAAAAACATTAGCGAGAAAAAATGGCTTGCTTGAACAATCACTCAAACAAGACCATATTTTACGACAAAGATATAATGATTCTATTGAGCTTATCAAGAAAAAAGATAAAGAACTTCAAGAATTAAATGAAACACTTGAGAATAAGGTTTTAGAGCGTACAAAAGAGCTTAAAGAAGCTTATGAAAGGGAACATCAGCTTAAAGGCGTCTTGCACATGGTAGCAGATGTGAATGAGTATTTAGTGGGTGCTATGAGTGTTGAATCTATTGCAAAAAATTCTATCGAAAGAATTTGTAAATATGAACACTACAAACTTTGTTTCTTTGCCATGGTACTTGATGATAAAATCGAGATTATCTATAAATCACAAGATATATATGGTCTTATCCCTCAAATTTATTACCCTATTATTAAGAATTATAAAGATTCTCTTATTTTTAGTACAACTTTTGAAGCGATAGAAAAAAGAACTAAAGTAGTTCAATACAACACGCAAAAAGATGCAACTGATTCAAACAATAGGCGTTCGTCTGATTTTCAATACCATTCTGTAATTTCGATACCTATCCAATTTAATAACGATTCTGTCCCGTATGGTATTTTTACAATTTTTAGTGATAATGAACAATTAGATACTGAAGAGATTTCACTTCTTGAAAATCTTGGTTCTGATATTTCACTTGCGATGAATATCAACAAACATAGGAGTATATCCGAAAAACTGGAACTTGAAAAAATTTCAAATTATGAAGAGACTATCTTGGCGTTTGTAGATATGATTGAACAGCGTGATGCCTATACAGCGGGTCACACTTTAAGAGTTGCAAGTTATTGTAAACTTATTGCCAAAAGCATGGCAATACCAGAAAATGAATCATTAAAACTTGAAAGAGCTGCAATTTTACATGATATTGGAAAAGTGGTCACACCTGATTCTATTTTACTCAAACCAGGAAAACTTTCTGCCGTAGAATATGACCTCATCAAACAACATGCAGTATCTGGATATAAAATGCTTTCAAATATTGTTATGTATCAAGAGCTTGCTGGTATTATTAAATACCATCATGAACATTATGATGGAAGTGGTTATCCCGAAGGTGTCAAAGGGGATGCAATTGGAATTTTGACGCATATTCTTATTGTTGCAGATGCTTTTGATGCCATGACTACAAATAGAATTTATAAAGGGAGAAAAACAAATACCCAAGCATTAGAGGAGATAAAATCACTCAGTGGAATACACTTTCATCCTGAAGTTGTAGAACATACATTAAAAACTTTAGATAAAGTAACTATTGACACCACAGACCAAATGCCTCATAGTGAATTAGAGAGAAAGCGTTTTTCATATTTTTTTAATGATTCACTCACAGGTGCGCATAATGAACAATATCTCAAAATGATTCTCAATAAAGAGAAATCATTGTACAGATGTTTTCATATTATTTTTATGAAAAAATTTTCACATTATAATAAAGTATATGGCTGGGGAAAAGGGGATGAACTTCTTATAGAGATAGCCAATGAGTTAAAAGAGTTGTATCCTGATGCTATAATTTTTAGAATTCATGGAGATGATTTTATTATTTTAAACATTACTCATCTTGAAATTGACCAAACAATATTATTTAAAAAAACAATCTTTAGACATAAAGAGATTCATTTTGATTTAAAACATTTTGATATGAATGACTTTGTAAATATAGATAACTTTCTTCTATCAATACTATGAATTCCATCACAACAGATTTTTTCATGCACAATACAAAGCTCAAATATCTCAGTCATTATGGTGAACAAACACAACAGAGTGTTCAGAAGCTTATAGAACAAAATAAACTTGACAGTTATCTCATAGGTAAATATCAAACTTCGCATGGAATCAAAAATGACAAACAGCTTTTTGAATATACTCAAGAGTTTAAAAATGTGTTTATGAAAAAAACTGCACCACTTACAAAAGTGCTTTATGATGCGAAAATTAATATTATTCACGAAGCTTTAGGCACACACTCTTTTATATCACGGGTGCAAGGCGGTAAACTCAAAACAAAAAATGAGATTCGCATCGCCTCCATGTTTAAAAATATGCCAGAAGAGTTCTTGCGGATGATAGTTGTACATGAACTTGCCCATTTTAAAGAAAAAGAGCATAACAAAGCTTTTTATAGTCTTTGTATCAATATAGAACCAAACTACCATCAATACGAATTTGATTTAAGAGTTTATCTCACGCATTTAGATACAGGTTCAAAACTTTGGTAATACGGCTACTTAACGCTCATCTATCATTTTTTCTGCCAAAGCAAATAGTTCTGCACTTGCATGTTCCATCTCTTTAAAATCTTTTAAAATTATTTCCCTATTTTCTACGCATGTGTCAGTGCCTTCAATACATTTAACTGCTTCCATGACATTAGTGTGAACTATCGCATGTGGCTTATCCATCTCTTTGAAACTCTTTGTATGACCAAAGAACTCTTTACCTTGTGTGTTATACCACTTTCCAAGACGGCAATTTTTGTGGTCTCCAAATTCTCCAACTTTTTTTCCTAAACTAATAGATGTATACGCATTTGTTTTAAATAAAATATGATCAATCATGATAAGATTCACAAATATACGACTTTGCATCCCTTGAATTTCTTTATCTATAGCTTCATTTGTATCACGCAATTCATTCATACTTGTCCCAAAAGTGGACATTAAAAGGGTAAATTCACGAACTACTCCACGCATAGATTCTGAACTAGCTGACATTTCCATGCTTTCTTGTTGTAGTATTTGAACGGTTTGTTTTATCTCTTCCGTTGCTTTTTGTGTTTTCTCTGCTAGTTTTCTCACCTCATCGGCAACAACAGCAAAACCACGCCCATGTTCACCAGCACGAGCTGCTTCTATAGCAGCATTTAAAGCTAAAAGATTTGTTTGATTGGATATATCACTAATTAAATTAATAACCATAGTAATCTCTTTGGTTCTCTCTTCAAGCGAATTAGTAGAGCGTGCATTAGCATCTAAAAGTTCATGTAAGCCAGATAATTTTTCACCAACACTTTCTGCTTCTTTTACCCTTTGGATACTCATTTTTGTAGAACTCTTAACCGAAGTAGATATCCCATCAAGCCTTTGAGTATTTGAGCTAAAACTAACTTGCAATATTTTAAGTTGTTCATTATTTTTATTTATATTACTCAGCTCAGAATTAAGCTCAACCCTTTTTTGAACTAAATAACTTAACTGCATAACTTCTATACTATCATTAATTTTTTCACCCGCATTAGAAAAAGCCTTGTTTAAACCAAGTTTATTAAACTTTCTAAAAAATTCATTTCTACTTGCATAATCAATAGATGTTCCAATTTCACGCATAAATGTTTCTGTTTGGTCAAGAAAATTATTGATACTATGACAAATTAATCCAGCTTCCCCTTTATCAGCTATGTTACTAGCACGGCTTTCAAAGTTTCCAGCAACTGCCTCTTTTAAAACCGTTGTAGATTTGTTCATGCATTTTTGTAAATCAAAAATTGTTGTGTTAAACATAACTCCCATCCCAAGGTATACCACAAGAATAATCGTATCAATAATCTCAAAATTATGCACACTTAGACCAATTAAATAATCTAAGATAAACAATCCCATAATCCCATAGCCTAAAAATCTCAACTTAGATAGATAAGATAAATTTATCATAACGCCCTCCACTTTTTTTTACTAATTCATTTAATATTTGTGAAGAAGCTTCTATTCCGCCTTTTTTTTCGGCACTTATAAGTTGTTTATATAACGGTTTAATAATACTCATTGCTTGTTGAGTTGGCTTTCTCCGAACTGAGTAATAACCAATTATTTTTCCTTTTTCATTATATGAAGCAGTAATATTTACAAATACCCAGTAATAATCACCATTTTTAGACTTATTCACAACATAGGCATATACCTCATTACCTTTTGTAATATATTCCCATAATAATTTAAATATTACTTTTGGCATATCTGGATGGCGAATTATATTATGGGGAGCGCCTATTATTTCACTCTCTTCATATCCAGCCATTTTTAAAAACAGATAGTTCCCATAAGTAATTTTTCCCTTTATATCAGTCTTAGATACAATCATTTCATTTTCTGAAAATGTTAACTCAGCCACATAAATTCCCTCATTTCTTATTTTTATTTAAAAAGTCTCAAAAAAGTCTCAAATAATAAAAGCATTTTACCATTATATTATATAAATATTTTTAATATTAATATTTTTTCTTAACTTCACTTTTTAAGCTCTTCATCCTTTTTTCATATATTTAAGGTACAATTATTTTAATATGATTATTCATAAATAAAGGAGTTCCTATGAGATTTAATGTTGGCAGCAAAATTTTTTTCGCCTTTGGTTTGTTATTTGTTTTATTTTTCGTGTTTGGTATGCTCATGTTCGTCACAGCAGACCAGATGCGTGAAACTTCAGATGAAAGGATTGAGTTATCAACTCTCAAAACTGAATTGCAAAAAACGATGATTTTACACTATAGTCGTTTAAATGATATAGATAAAGCTATCCACAAAAATATACTGCCCCCTTTTTCAGTTGCCTATGAAGATTGCCCTTTTACTCAGTGGAAATCTTCCAATAAATTTATAAACACTCTCATCCAAGCAGAATTTGAAAAATTTGATGAACCACATAAAAAACTTCATAAAGATTTTGAAGATATAGTCTCCTTGATTGAGAGTAAAGAAGATGAAAAAGCAAGAGAGGTTTATGAAACTACCATAGATTCAAGTTTTAAGGAGTTTGTAAAAATTTATAAGCCACTCTATGAAAATATTGAAAAAATGCACCATAATCTTGTTATAGAAAGAGATATGTATATAGATGAAATGAAAACATTCCTGATTGTTGCTCTTTTTATTACCCTTTTTCTTATTGCAATTTTTTATGGATGGCTCAAAAAAAATATCGTCACTCCAGTATCAAACATAACGGCTATTGCACAAAAGATTTCTACGGGAAATTTACAACAAAGCATAGAATTCACAGCAAATGATGAGATAGGAGATTTAGCAAATGCGTTTAGAGGATTAATAAGCTACATGCAAGAACTCTCAAATGTGGCACATAAAATTGGAGAAGGAAATTTAACAGTTAGCATTGTAAAACGCTCAGAAAGTGACATGCTAGGAAAAGCACTGGACAATATGGTTGCTAATCTCAATATAATTATGTTTGAATTAAACCATGGTATCCTCTCTCTCAACAGTGCTACAAGCGAGATTTTAGCAACAACTACACAAGTTTCATCAAGTGCTTCTCAAACATCTTCAGCAGTCGCACAAACTTCTGCTTCAATAGAAGAAATTAAACAAACAGCGAAGTCAAGTAGTTCCAAAGCTCTTCAAACAACAGAAAGTACAAGTAAAGCAATAGAGATTGCTAAAAGCGGAACACAAGGGTTAATTGAAAATATGCAAGGACTTACGCAGATAAAAGAGAAAATGGATTTGATTGCCTCAAATATTATATTACTAAGTCAGCAAAGCCAGCAAATAGGCGAGATTACAAGCACTGTAGAAGATATTGCAAATCAATCAAATATGCTTGCTGTAAACGCCTCAATAGAAGCTGTAAAAGCAGGAGAACAGGGCAAAGGTTTTTCTGTAGTAGCGATAGAACTTAAAAACCTTTCTGAACAATCCAAACAAGGTGCAAAACAGGTTCAAAAAATTCTTACAGATATACAAAAAGTAACGGGAACTTTGGTAATGGTTGCAGAGCAAGGGGCAAAAGCAGTAGAAAGCGGAGTAAAGCAAGCCCAAAATGCTAAAGCTTCAATGGACCAACTCAATACAACCGTTCAAAGTGCAGCTAATGCAAGCAAACAAATTTCAGCTTCTTATGAGCAAGAACTTGCTGGCATGGAGCAAATTTCAGGAGCAATGAGTAGCGTTAGAGAGGCAACTTTACAAAACCTCAGTAGTATAAAACAAGTTGAAGAATCAGCCCATGACCTTAATGCTCTAAGCTTAAAACTTAAAGAGGTCATGGAACACTACACAATCGCTGATAATAAATGAGCAATAGTTACAAAAATTAAATGCCCGTTTGACATGCTTTTATAGCACCATATTTATAACCCTGTGAAAACCACTTCACTCTCTCTTTTGAGCTTCCATGGGTAAATGCATCAGGCACAACATACCCTTGTGCTTGTTTTTGAAGTGTGTCATCACCTATTGCACTTGCAGCACCAAGAGCTTCTTCAATATCACCGCTATCTAAAATATTGTTCAAATAATGTGCCCAAACGCCTCCATAACAATCTGCTTGAAGTTCAACCATAACTTGAATTACATTTGCCTCTTTTTTGGAAGATGAAGCTTGTGCTTTGTGTGCTTTATTGAGTGTGCCTAAAAGATTTTGGACATGATGACCCACTTCATGCGCTATCACATACGCCTGAGCAAAATCACCTGGTGCATTATGGCGGTTTTTAAGTTCATCAAAAAAGCTCATATCAAGATACACTTTTTTATCAGCTGGACAATAAAATGGTCCTGTTTGTTTCGACGCATAACCACAACCGCTATTGACCGAGCCACGAAACAATACTAATTTTGGCTCTTTGTATTGCATCCCCTCTTTGGCAAAAAGTTTATGCCAAACATCTTCAGTTTGCCCCAAAACTACAGAAACAAATTCAGCCGTATTATTCTCTTTCACACTTGGAGTAGATAGACTTTGTTCTTGGCGTTGTGGCACATCTACCAGAGAAAGTAAAGCTAAAGGATTAAAACCCAAAAAGTAAGCAATGACTCCAATCACAAGTACAATGCGACCATACTTTGTTCCCACAAGAAATTTCATAACAGGAACTAAAAATCTCATATTATTTGTAGAACCGCCACTAAAACGGCTACTGCGAGTGCTTCCTCTCATGTCTTCTATATTATTACTTCGTCGTAAATCTTCCCATTTCATAAACTATCCTTAAAATATTTATATGAAAGTATAGCTAAAGTAAATCTAAAATATAAAAACATATAAAATAATATTTATTTATTTTGTATCCTTCACAACCTGTAGACAATGAAAAAAAAATACAATACCGCTCTTCTCTCATGATATACTTTGGATTGAATCGCTCTAAACTAAAATTTAGGTTTTTTTTGTATCATTTTTGCACTCTTAGAAGTATTTTCACTGATTAATTAATTAAGCTTTGTGGGTGAATCTTTTATTTTACTCTTTTTAGATTATTTTTCCTATTTTATCTTTTCTTTGTCTATAGGTTTTGAAGGATGCCCTAAAAACCAAGCTCTTTACTCTTTTAATTTTAAAAAATGACGACTACTGTAAGCTATTTTGAGTTTATCCTTTGTTTGGAGTCATAGTATTGGTGAATGGCTTAATGAAAAAGTTCCTATTGTAACCCTAAAACACGGAAGAAAAGCTCAAAGTTTATTTCTTTATGGTCTTGAATATTTATCTGAAATATTATTGAATT
>CAMCYC010000039.1 GCA_945883795.1 Sulfurimonas crateris
CTTGGAAAGATGGTTCTGGTAGAAATCATTTTTGGCATTATTTATTGAAAACATCTTTATTTGGTGAATTTGATTTTGTGAAGCAACTAGATTCTTATGCAAAAATTATTAGTTTTATATATATTTTTATTCTTTTATTTATTTTTTTAGGATTTTTATTAATAAAACAAAAAGATATAGATATATATATTGTTTTAATTTTCAATCTCTTTATTTTAATCATGGGTATGATATATCTAAGAATATCAGTGCCATTTTCTTGTAGTTCAGACTTTAGATATGTATTGCCGATACTATTATCTTTTACATTGTTTTATTATAATTTTACGACTTACATATTTGAGAGCGATAAAGTTTTATTAAAGTTCTTTGTTTTTAGTCTGTTAGGATTTTTTGCACTATTGAGTATTGTATTTTTTGTAGTATTGGGATTGAATCAATAAAATCCTGATATTGAGGGCTTTTAATTACTACAGATATTATGAAGCGTGTGGAGTGTCTTCTTTTTTAATATAATTGTCTTTAGCTTGTTAAAGTGGTTGAGTAGTTCACTTATGATAAAATACTTCTCATGACAAATCCTAAACTTTTAAATCAATTTCGTTCATTTTATTTTAGAAATTATCCTGATGATATGGAAGTGATGATAGAATATTTTTCTATTTTTGGTGGACTTGGATGGAATATTGATACAAGTAAATCTACCGCTGTATTGATTCAAGAATTAATACTTGAAAATTTTGAGGTACTTAACGAAAAGATAAATCAGCTCACACTTGAAAATGCTAATAATAAAAAATTGCTCAAAGCACTAGCCCTTGGAGATAGACGAATTTTTTCTGCTTTTAATAAAGCTGGATTAAATAATGGGAATGGCGGATTGGCACTTAATTATTTACAAGAAAAAGGGTTGATTCAGATTGAATATTCTAGAGCAAAGTCTCCTCGAGAATCAAATCCGCATGCCAAACTCAAAAGAGAAGAAGCAAGAAGACGCATCTCACACAAAGTCCTTTTTACGAAACCTTTTGTACGCTTTTGGTTTTATTTTATAGTTCCTCATATCAAAGAGATAAAAATGAAGAATTACGAAAATCTCTTGAAAGATTTTGAAATTCGACAAAATAGTTATACGAGTTTTGTTTTTGAAGAGCTTTCAGAGTTGCTACTCAATTATAATCTTAGAGATTCTCAAATACTTAGTTCTGGGAGTTATTGGGATGCAAAAGTTGAAATAGATATTCTGACACTAACGAATAAAGGTCAAATATATGTTGCAGAGTGTAAATGGACAAATCATAAAATCAATACAAAAGAGATAAATAAACTTTTAGATAAATGTGAAAAACTTGATATAAAACCTACACAAATAGTGTTTTTTTCAAAAAGAGGTTTTTCAAAAAAACTGATGCTTGCACAAAACAAGAATTTATCCCTTTACTCTTCAAAAGATTTCAATGCACTCTTACAAAATAATAGAAATGATGAACTTATAGAAGGGTTTCTTGATTAGAAATAATCTCATAAAACTATTTTAAGCGCACTGTACGCCTCTTGTAAAAGCTGAAATTTTTGTGTGTAATGTTTAATCATGTATGGCTTTTCGTTAAAGATTTTATCTGGATGGTATGCTTTTGTGAGCTTCTTATAATTCTTTTTAATATCATCTTGACTTGCGCCAATTGGACACTCTAAAATAGTGTAAAAATGAAGATTTTCATCTTCTGTTTTATTCTTACATAAATCACCAAAACTGTAATTTGCAAAACTTGCATAGAGCCTACTTATGAAATGGTTGTCGTACTCATATTGAATCTCATAATGTAAAATATGTCGTTTGTTTAAAGCTCTATCAAGTCTGGCTTTGGCTTTATAATCTGATACATCTACGACTAAAGATACATCTGTACCGTTTTCAATATACACTTCTAATTGCGAACGCATATAATTTATGACCCAAGTATTTGGCTTTTCTAGTGAAATTAAAACTGTATTTTGATTGTAAGCGTAGAGATTTACAATGACAGTTTCAGGTTCTAGCAATTTATCAAGTTCTATCTTTATAGGTCGATTCCCATATTTCATAAGTGACCTTAAAAAAAACTCACGAGAAAATTGATTTTCAGTTGCATGATAGTCACTCAGTTGATATATAAACTCATCTCTAATATCTTTTAAAGTTTCATTTCGAAATACTAAGACAGCCTTTGGCAAAAAGAGCATACCACGAGAATGATGATTTAAAAATTCCACCATCCATCGGGTATTAAGCGTATCAAATCCTGTAGTGATAAGAATAAGATTATTGCGCAACACAATGTCCATGGTTCCTACCTTTTTTTTGGATAATATAAATATAAAAGCAAATTTAGTTCCAATCTTTTATTTTTCTTCTTGACATACCACTCGATATTGTTCAGGTCGTCTATCTCTAATTAATCCCCAATACTCTCTTTGCTTTGCATTTTCTTCTAAATCAAATTCAGCGTATAAAATTTCTTCTGTATCTCGTTGCGCTTCTACAATTTTTGCACCTGTATAATCTGTAATAAATGAAGAACCATAAAAGTTTAATGAACAACTCTCACCCACTTCTTCTCCATATCTATTTGCAACCACAACAGGGATAGTATTTGTAGCAGAATGCCCCATTTGAACTCTTTGCCAATGCTCTTTGGAATCTAGTTTTATCTCTGGTTCACTTCCAATAGCGGTTGGATAAAATATAATTTCAGCACCCATAAGTGTTAAAGCCCTTGCCGTTTCACAAAACCATTGGTCCCAGCAAATTCCTACACCAATTTTGCCATAAGTTGTGTTATAAACTTTAAACCCACTATCGCCTGCTTTGAAATAAAATTTCTCTTCATATCCTGGACCATCGGGAATATGGGTTTTACGGTAATTATCCATGAGCGTTCCGTCTGCATCTACAACAACCAAAGAATTAAAATATTCTTCATCATTTTTTTCAAAATAGCTCACTAAAATTACAACTCTTAACTCTTTTGCAAGCGTTGCAAATTGCTCAAGCAATTGATTATTTTGAAGTGGAGATGCCCAACTAAAATATTTTTCATCCATATCTTTACAAAAATACAAACCCTCAAAAAGCTCTGGCAAAAGTATAATTTGCGCTCCTTTTGAAGCTGCCTCACGAACTAACCTTTCTGCTTTAGATATATTTGCATTTTTATCTTCACTCATGCTCATCTGAATTGCACTTACTTTTACCATAATTTTATCCTTTGTTAATTTTTAAGGGTCTATTTTACTATAAATTTATTTCCAATAAAACAGTATCTCGCCTTGTTATTTCAAATTTTCTACATGCACTCTCAAAAGCATTACCTTCTCCAATCAAAATACATTTATGTTTTGCTCTTGTAATAGCAGTATAAATTAGCTTTGTATTGTGCATAATAAAATGTGTAAAACTCATGGGAATTACTACAATATTGTATTCCATCCCTTGCACTTTGTGGATAGTGAGTGCATAAGAGAGCATGAGATGGGATTTTAACTCCTCATATTCATACCGCACCACAATATCCTCATTTGGATAAAAAACAAAAACTTGTTCATCATCTTCATCTATTTTAAAAAGCAATCCGCCCATCCCATTAAATATCCGTTTTTGGGTAGAAACTTCTGCAATTTTAAACCCTTCACCACTCCATGAGGGCATATTTTCATTTTTGGTATGCACCACTTTATCCATTAAGCGAAATTCGAATTCCCCTTTTTTCACACATTTTTTTGGATTAGGATTAAAATATTCTTGTAAAACTTGATTCAAATTATTTGAACCTAGCACACCACCTTTCATGGGGGTTATCACTTGAAAATAGTTGAGGTATTTTTTTATCTCTTTATTTTTAAGTCGGGTTCTTGCTTCGTCAATACTCTCAATCACTTTATGTATAATTTCTATGATAATGGCTTGAGAATTCTCTTCCCTTAAATTTTTGAGTTCCTCTTGTGAGAGTTGATTTTTAAGCGCATAATAATTATTAATTGAAACATCAATAAACTCAAAATCTTCATACTGTTTTTTGTACTCTGGCACAATACCCGTTCTAATCTCATTAGCAATAAGTGCTATAGCTTGTTCTTCACTTTGACGGTAAATTTTTGTAAGTTTTACTATTGGTGCAATCTCAAGTGTGAGCGAATCACTCAAAACATTTCCAGCACCAATGGGAGGAAGTTGTGCATCATCACCTACGATAATAACAATGGCAGTTTTACTCACTTTTGCCATGAGTCTAGCAAATAAAGAGGAGTTAATCATGGAGGCTTCATCTATTAAAAGTACCGAAAAAGGAAAACTATCTGCTTTTTCATACTTTACAAGCAAACTTTGAATAGTAGCACTTTCATACCCTGTTGTCTCGGCAATCCTTTGCGAAGCAATACCACTAAGTGCACATGTCATAATCTCTTTTTCATGATAACGAGTATTTAAAAGATTTAAAATTGTTTTTGAAGTGGTACTTTTTCCAGTTCCTGCATAACCAACCAAAAAAAGTAAAGATGCACCTTGATTTATCAGTGCAACTGCTTCTTTTTGTTGCTCACCAAGCTGAAAAACACTCTTTGCCAAAAATGAGTCCAAATTTTTAACAAACCCGCCATTATCAAGTAAAGCACGAGATTTAAAAGTATCATTGAGAAATTTTTCTGCATCATAAAGTCTAGCTGGAGAAACTCGCTCATTTTTCATAATGACTATAGTATGTTCCGCTACTCGTTCTATAAGGGCTGCTTCGTACAAATAATGTTTGTCACTAAAAGATAAAAGGGTATCAAGCTCTGCAAATAAAATCTCTTTTGCCACACAACTATTCCCTTGTTGTTCGCAATAATTTAAAAGCACATAATCCATGGCAGAACTTATTCTCCCCTCATTCTCTTTTTCTATACCCATTTTAAGTGCTAGTTCATCTGCTCTTTTAAAACCAATAGAATTGATTGAGGTTAAAATATAGGGATTTTCTTGTATCTTTCTACAAGGTTCTAGCTCATCTTTCATGGCAGTTGCAATTGTGGTCAAAAGTACAGCAGAAACATCATAAGGACTCAAAAATTCCCCAAGTCGACGCATTGAGTGAAACTTTTTCCAAGAATCTTGAATCTTTTTGAGTCGTTTTTCTTTGATGCCATGAACTTCTAAAAGTTTTTGGATGTTATTATCCAAAATATTGACCAACTCTTCAGCTCCAAATTTTTCAATAAGCTCTGCCGAGAGTTTTTTTGTAAACCCTTTAATAATTTTAGTAAGAAAGAAAAAAAGCTCATTTTGATTCACTTTAAGAGAATTAAATTTAAAGCTTTTACCATATTTTTTATGTTCGTCCCAATCCCCTTTAAGCGTTATAGCAGAACCTACAATATTTACAATCTGAGTCTCAAAGTAAGTGCCACTAATCTTTTCACCAGTTTTTAAAACTCCAATAAAAAAACCTTCTTCTTCAAAAAGGATTTTGTCAATTTGACCTATAAGTGTCATGGATTATCCTTATTTATGAATTTACTATGAATTCTTTTTAAATACAAATAAATGTTCATGCATAATAAGTAAAAAATTTGCCTCTTTACTTTTATTAACCCAAAAACCTGTAGCTTTACAATTATGCTGATGCTTGATAATATCTTCCTTCAAGTCAAAACCCACTTTTAAAAATCTTTGCATCACCATAAAAGCAAGAGGCTGATACATTGTATTTCGCCTTGTGTCACCTATCAAAATAGCACAATATTTCTCTTTTTTCAAAACTCTAAAAAACTCTTTCGCAACCTTTTCCATCTCATCACAAAACTTTTCCAAATTATGGATATTCACAATATTATTTTTGGTAACTGTTTTTTTAGTATTTCCAACGATTCTTCAAATCCTTCTGCTTTTCCACCAAAAAATTCATTTAGTCCATATTCTTCAATATTAGCAGATTCGCATAAGTTCATTTTCCACAATTTTCTATAGCCTTTGGCCGATTGTTCAATTGAACCTATCGCATTTTCATTGATTATTTTTTCAATAAACCCTTTTGACAATAATTCAAGAGTTTGCAAATCTAAATTTTGCAAATTTTCCCATAGTTCAAAAGTATCATATTGTAAATTATCAACTAAATTTTCATAATCGTCTTGTGGAACTATTTCAACAAAATCTTCATCATCGTCTGTATAACTTGCATAACCTTTACACATTACCAAAAATGGAAAATAAAATGATGGATTATCAAGCAAATATGTAATTATTTTTAAAGCTAAGTCTCTACTTATTGGCATTCATATAACCTCATAATTTCCCCTATTTGTAAATTTTAAATAACCTTTATCTCTTAACTCTTGTAATTGTTGTCTTATTTTTGCTTGTATATTATTATTTTCTGGATGTTTTATTTTCAAATAGTTTTCAAAATTATACAAATCTTGTAAACTAAATTTTTTTCTGTCAAGTTTTTCAACACATTGAATAATATCAAGCAGCCACCCTTTAGCTTGAGTACTATTTAAATCTTTCACAAAGAGAGTTTTATTCCAATCTTCAATTACTTTATTTTTACTTATTGTTTCTTTATCTTTTACATAAAAAATTTTGCCAGAGTTTGGAATGCTTGATATGTCAATATTGCACATAATATAATCAGGGCGATTTGGTATTCCATTTTTTCTTGGAATAATAATACTTGGTGTAAAAAAATAACTTGGTACAGCACAAAAGTTTATTACATCAAAATTTGATTTATCATAATTTAAAAAATAAAAATTTGGATTATTGTCGTTGCTTATTCGCTCAATCATAGTTTGATATTTACCATCTGCTATTGTTTTGCCCAAGCTTCTACCTTGTTTTGATTTTAGTTCATAATTTTCATCACATTTACTACAATCAAAATCTCTAACTTTGTCATTATTAATACGACTAATTAAATCAGCTCCGCAATATGGACAATAAAAATTTTCTTTTACAAATGGTTCCGTAAATACTCTTGTTTTTTGTGAGTTACTTTTGTAATTATTACTAAGTTCAATATATTTTTTTAGATTCATCATGCTACTTTTCGAATAAATAAACTTTTTTACCCTCTAAAAGCCCAAGTGAATAAAGCTCAAAAAACAACGCACCACCGCCAACAAAAGGCTCAAAATAGTTATTAAATTTTTTTGGAATAAGAGGCATAATTTGTGACAACAACCCTCTTTTACCACCAACCCATTTGATAAATGGTTGGTATTTCTTATGCTCCTCAAAAAAAAGGATTTTGTCAATTTGACCTATAAGTGTCATGCGGTATCCTTAGATGCATTTGAGTGCTTTTTTTGTAAGAGATGAAATATGACTACTTTGCGCTTCATCAAGAGAAAGCCAAAATACACTTTCTTCTAGTTGTTCAATCCAATACAGATTTACTGTAAGTTTGTATTTGGTATAGGAATGTTTAAATGCAGTAATAAAATTTTCCTCTATCGGCTCAACACTTGGAAGCTCAAGCAACCCTTTGTACATCCGAGTATCACTTTGTTTAAGAGCTATTCTACCATCTTGAACCCATATTCCATAGTAAAGCTCAAGTGATTCATACGCTTTTTTTTGTTTTTGCGTATAAAGTTCAGGTGCAACTGCTCCTTGGCATGTAAAATGGAGTGGACATTCAGAACATTTTGGATTATTGGGCAAACAAACAAGTGCACCCAAATCCATTAAAGCTTGATTGTGAGGAGTCGGAAATATTGGATTTACAAACGCATCTGCTTTTTTATAGACATGGACATCTTTAACATCCAAAAGAGCAAAAAACCGTTTGATAACCCGAGCAATATTGGTATCAACAACGCCTACTTTTTGATAATATGCAAAACTACAAATTGCACTCGCTGTATAAAGTCCAATACCTGGAAGTTTTTGTAATTCATCTAAAGTTGTCGGTAAAGTAACTGGACAAAGTTTTGCAGTTGCATGAAGATTTCGAGCTCGTGAATAATACCCAAGCCCACTCCAAGCGGCTAAAACTTCCTCCTCTTTTGCATTTGCTAAACTTTGTAACGAGGGGAACTTTTCTAAAAATTGAGGATAATACTCTTCTTTAACCCTCTTCACCTGAGTTTGCTGGAGCATAATCTCACTCACATATATATGGTAAACATCATCAGTATTTCTCCATGGAAGCTCTTTTCGCCCAAACTTTTCATACCATGAGAGAAGATTTTGTTGTGCTTTTTTGAGTTGTTCTGACAAAAATACCCCCTTGCTTTATTGAATAAATTATCTTTAAGACTGTTATCAATATATAAATATATCAGAATAGAGAAAACGAGGAAGAAAATATATTTTTAAGTCTAATCAAGATAAATATAACATCATAAAAGAATTATAATTAACTTTTAAATTATTTTAGGAACGACACTTTTTATGTTAGATGACTATGGCAGTTCTTCTTCATTATCAGGTACATTCGTTGATGGTTATATCAGTTGGGCTTATAGCTTGTGAGGTGTATTCGACATCAAAAAATATATTTCGAAAAAAATCCAGACGCAGTTCGTATTTTTTTCAACTATGTTATAATAGCGACTCTCAAATTTTAAATAATCAAAAGCATCAAAAGGAATATCTTGAAAGTTAAACAGTACTCTGTAAAAGTTTTTGAGATAACTATCGACTCTCAAAGTGCATTTTTAACTTTTATGGATAAAAATATTGTGATGTTAAAACATTATTTGATTTACTTGCGTGGGGAAATAACTCCAGCTATACAAGAGTATTTTCAAAAAAATGACATAACATATACAACTAATCTCAATGTAGGGAATAAAACACATCAAGAACTTGTATTGAAACAGAGTGACTTGAAAATTATAGATACAAGAATTAGAAGTGGACAAGATATAAAGGTACAAAGCGATTTACTGGTTTTAAACAGAATAAACAGTGGTGCAAAACTTCAAGTAGAGGGAAATCTTATTGTGACTGATACTATTGATGGGATGATATTTTGTAATGGTGATTTTATGTTAGTTAAAACTTCTCCAAAAGCGATGATAGTTTTTAATGGTGTTGAAATTGATGGTAGTTTATTGAAAAATAAATTTAATAAAATTATATTTAATGGCGATGAAATAATTATATCGCCTATAGAAAAGGAACCTAAGTGGGCATAGTTTACGCAATTATAAGTGGTAAAGGGGGCGTTGGTAAAACAACAACAGCAGCAAATCTTGGAATTGGGATTGCACAAGAGGGAAAAAAAGTAGCTCTTGTTGATTTTGATTTAGGGCAAAGAAATCTTGATTTGATGCTCGGTCTTGAAAACCGTGTTATTTTTGATATGGTGCATGTCATGGATGATGAAGCTGGTCTCAAACAAGCACTTATCAAAAGTAAACATAATGAGAACCTTTATCTATTAGCAGCTTCTCAAACAAAAGATAAATCGGTTTTAGTCCAAGAAAAAGTCAAAAAACTTATCACATCACTGAGAGAAGAGTTTGATTATGTTATTTTAGATGCTCCTGCTGGAATTGAGAGTGGGTTTGAACATACTATTATGTACGCTGATGCAACTATTGTTGTGGTTAATCCTGAGGTTTCTTCTATCCGTGATGCCGATAAAGCGATAGGGATAGTTGATGCAAAATGTCAAAGAGCAAAAGATAATAAACCAGTTCAAAAATTTCTTGTTATAAACCGCATAAATCCTGCCATGGTTACAAGTGGAGATATGCTTGATAGCAAAGATATTTTGGAAATTTTGGACATAGATTTACTTGGTAAAATTCCTGAAGATAAATTGATTGTAGAATCTTCGAATACTGGTAAGCCTGTAATTTTGAATGAAAAATCTATAGCGGGTGCTGCTTACAAGCGTATTAGTAAGCGACTTTGTGGTGAGAGTGTTCCATTTCAGGATGTAGAGTTATTTATTTCTCCCTCTTTGATGGTTAAAATAAAGAGTTTATTTCAATGAGTGTTTTTTCTTTATTTAATAAAAAAGAAACAAGTGCTGGAATAGCAAAAGATAGACTTCGTATAGCTATTAGTTCAGATAGAAATAATACAGCATACCCTTTTATGACAGAGATGAAAGCTGATATTATAGAAGTTGTTCGAAAATATATTTCAGCTTCGAGTGTCAGTATAAGTAAGGAAACTGATGGGGAAGTTGATACGCTAGGGATTGAGATTATTATCCCTAAATAAATGTATGAAACCTCTTGTAATATGAGGTTTCATATTTGGTTTATTTACTTTTTCTGTAAATAGCGATAAGTTCTGTATATTGTTTTTCTGTGAGAATTGTTTTTAAATTTGCTCTACAGCGAGTTTTTAATTTAATGATTTCTCTGCGAGTATTTAACATAGTTTCTGCTTTTTCTACTACATCTTTATCGGTTGTAAGTGCTTCTTCATGAAGCATCACTTCTTCGCTGATTACCTGTTTTATTAGATTAATCATTTTTTCTTTATTCTCATGACTCCATGCTTGAAGAGCGTTTACTTGTGTTTCGTTTAGACCTAATACTTTTGCATTTTCCATGCTAACACGAATTAAATTAGGTAAAGGATTTGCATGTTGTAATGCATAATCAGAACTCGCCTGAACATTTGATAATGATAATACAGCCATCATTATAATAATAAGAATTTTTTTCATTTTGTTTCCTTGTGATTTTGTACGCTATTATATAATATAAGTATTAAGTATGTGCTAAAGATAGAGGCATCTTTTAAAAAAAAATATAAAATCTTTTGCCACATAGAGTACTATATGGCATGGAGTAGAATAGGATTGTTATTTTGTATACTGAATTTGCTTTTCTAAACTCAAAGCACCATCAAAAAGGGTTTGCTCATCGTAAGGTTTTGCGATAAGTTGTAAACCAATTGGCATGTTGTCTTTGTTTTTTGCAATAGGAAGCGATATAGCAGGAAGACCAGCTAAATTGACACTGATTGTATAAATATCGCTGAGATACATCTCCATAGGGTTCGATAACTCTCCAAATTTATTGGCAACTGTTGGAGCAACTGGAGATAAAATCAAGTCAACACTTTCAAATATTTTTGCATAGGCATCTTTAATGATATGTCTAGTTTTTTGAGCTTTTACATAATATGCTTCATAATATCCACTTGAGAGAACAAAGTTTCCAAGAAGTATTCTTCGTTTTACCTCATCTCCAAAACCTTGACTACGAGTTTGAATAAAGGTATCTTCTAAATTTTTTCCAGTAACACGGTTTCCATAACGGATACCATCGTATCTTGCTAAATTTGTTGTTGCTTCTGCGGTTGCTGTAATATAATAAGCTGAAATATCAAATTTTGCATCCATCATCTCATATTCGCTTATCTCATGTCCAGCATTTTTAAGTGCTTCGACTGCCTTTGCATACGCATCTTTAATATCTTGACTTGCATTTTCTATGTATTTTGGCAAAATAGCAATTTTTAATTTTCGATTAGGATTAAGATTTGGAGTAACTTTATCGTCCATTTTTGCATTTGTAGAATCTTTATCGTCACTTCCACTGATAATATCATACAAAATTGCAGCATCTTCAACGGTTTGAGTCATAGGTCCAATTTGGTCAAGACTTGAGGCATATGCACCTAAACCATAACGGCTCACTCTTCCATAAGTTGGTTTCATCCCAACGATGCCACAAAAAGCTGCAGGTTGGCGGATACTTCCACCTGTGTCGCTTCCAAGGGCTGCAATGGCAAGTCCAGCTGCCACGGCTGCGGCACTTCCACCACTACTTCCACCAGGAACACAATCACTATTGTGAGGATTAAGCGTTTTACCATAAAAGCTTGATTCTGTTGTAGAACCCATGGCAAATTCGTCCATGTTTGTTCTACCAAATGGGCTAAGTCCCGCATCCATCATTTTTTCTATAACAGTTGCATTATAAGGTGCAATATACCCTTGAAGAATATTTGAGCCAGATGTTATAGACCAATCTTTTACTTGAATATTGTCTTTGATTGCAATAGGAATTCCCTCGCCAACATTAAGAACATCAATATAAGCATTTAATTCAGGACGAGCCTCAATTTTTGCTTTTAAATCTTCTTTGAATTTTACTAACTCCTCTTTAGAAAGAGAGAGTGCTTCTTTTAATGTAATCATTAAACCTCCTTTTTAAATTTTTTAACTGCAAATATTCCAATACCAACCATCACAAATATTAAAGTAATACTAACTGCAACAAATGTAAATGAAACTGGTTCGCTAAAATTAGGCATTTACAACTTCTTCACATCTTTTACAAGTGCAATTTTCTTCTTTTGCTTGATATTTCCAACATCGTGGGCATTTAAAAGCTGTTGCTTTTGAGATGATAAACGAATCGTCATTCACTTTAAATGTTCCAAGAATCTCTTCATCTGGTTTGTCTTCAAAAACACCTGAGACTACAAACCAATCTTCTGCATCTGTTGCATTCATGCTAAGTGTTGTTGCAGATTCTGTATGCAAAACCAACTCTAAAGTGGTTTTGATAACTTTTTCTTTTTTAAGTTTATCTACAACAATACCAAAACCTTCTCTTGCTTTGTTCATGTAGATTGCATCAAAATTGGACTCGTCCACTTGAATTGGCTCATAAATAAAATCAAAAATATCTTTTGCATCTCCTTTGATAATTGCAGGAGCATTTTCGATAATTTCATCTGCTGTATAAGTCAAAATTGGAGCCATCAAAAGAAGTAAAGCTTTTGTAATAATTGCCATGGCACTTTGACTAGCTCTTCTTCGTGGGCTATTTTTTGCATTACAATAGAGTGAATCTTTTGTCATGTCAATGTACATTCCACTAAGTTCATTAACGACAAAGTTATTAATAAGACTCATGCCATGCACAAAATTGTATTCGCCAAACTCTTTATGTACTTGGGCAAAAACATTTTGGGCAATATCAAGAATCCATTTATCTAAATCTCCGATATTTTCATAAGAAATAAGTGTTTCTAAGTCATTAATATTTGCAAGCATAATTCTAAAAGTGTTTCTTAGTTTTCTATAACTCTCAGCCGTTTGCTTTAAAATCCCATCAGAGATTTTTAAATCCCCTTGATAATCACTCGAAGCTACCCAAAGGCGTAAAATTTCACTTCCATATTCTTTGAGAACTTTATCAGGTGCAATAACATTTCCTTTGGATTTAGACATTTTCTCACCCTTTTCATCAACGGTGAAGCCATGTGTTAAAACCCCTTTATACGGTGCTTTATGCTCAACTGCCGCACTTAAAAAGAGTGAAGATTGAAACCATCCACGGTGTTGGTCGCTTCCCTCTACATATAAATCTGCTTGATATTTTCCAGCATCATAATTACGAGATTTTAAAACAGCATTCCATGTTGAGCCACTATCAAACCAAACATCTAAAATATCAGTCACTTTTTCAAGTTCATCAGCTTTATAACCACTTCCAGCATAAAGAAGCTCTTCTATACTCATAGAATACCAAGCATCACTTCCATGCATCTCAAAAATCATAGCAGTAAAATTTAATACTTTTTCATCAAGTAAAACTTCACCTGTAGCTTTTACTCTAAAAAATGCGATAGGAACACCCCAATCTCTTTGGCGAGAAATACACCAATCAGGGCGATTTGCTACCATGGAGGTAAGTCTTTTTTTCCCAGTTGCAGGAACAAAAAGTGTTTTTTCAATTTCACTCAAAGCAATATCTCTAAGCGTTTTATCTTCCCCTTGAGGTTTTTCATCAACAGAGATAAACCATTGTTTTGTTGCTCTGTAGATAAGTGGTGTGTGACTTCTCCAGCAATGTGGATAAGAGTGTACAAATTTAGAAACTTGTAAAACACTTTCTCCCATAAGTTCTAAAAGTGCTTCATTTGATTTAAAAATATGTTTACCAACAAACTCCTCTGCATTTGGAATGAGTTTTTCTCGTACAACTGTTGCATCATAACATCCAGTTTCATCAACGGGCATAATTACATCAAGATTATAAACAAGCCCAACTCTATAGTCATCCTCCCCATGCCCTGGAGCTGTATGAACACAACCTGTTCCATTTTCAACCAATACATGTTCACCTAAAACTAAGCGAGAAGTTCGACCATTGAGTGGATTAATCGCTAAAAGATTTTCAAATTCAGTTGCATGAAAAGTTTTTGCAATAGTGCCACTTAAAACTTTACTCTCAACTAACGAGTTTAAAAGTTTTTTTGCAACAATATAACCATCAGCTGTTAAAACATATTCCTCATGTGGATTGAGTGAAATACCTGTATTTGCAGGAATTGTCCATGGAGTGGTTGTCCAAATAACAACTCCAGCTTTTGAATCAATTTGGAGCTTTATTTTTGCTTCATCGCTTAGTTCAAACGAAACAAACATAGAGTAATCTTCTTTATCTTCGTATTCAACTTCAGCTTCTGCAAGTGCAGTTCTCTCAGCCCATGACCAAAAAACAGGTTTGCTTCGCTCAATCAAAAGCCCTTTTTTGGCTACAGAACAAAGCGTTCTATAGATATTTGCTTCAAATTTAAAATCCATCGTCACATAAGGATTTTCCCAATCGGCTAAAATTCCAAGCTGTTTGAACTCCCCTTTTTGTACCTCTATAAATTCATTTGCATGTTCACGGCAAAGTTTTCTAATTTGCGGTGTATCAAGAAGCTCTTTTTTTTGTTTTCCACCTAATTTTTTTTCAACTTGTTGCTCAATTGGCAAACCATGACAATCCCATCCAGGGGTAAAACGGATAGATTTCCCATTAAAATAGTTATGTTTAATGATAATGTCTTTGAGTATTTTATTGAGTGCATGACCTATATGAATATGACCATTTGCATAAGGCGGACCATCATGAAGGGTAAAACTAGGTGCATCTTTACGATTGTTTTTCATCTTCTGGTATATTTTATTGTCATACCATGAAGCATAACGCAGTGGTTCATTTTGAACCAAATTGCCTCTCATGGCAAAATCAGTAGTTGGTAAAAGTAGTGTATCTTTGTAATCCATCTGTACCTCGAAAATTTTCTTAAAAGTTTTGCATTGTATCCATTATGTTTTTAAAAGCTTCTTTAAACTGCTATAATAAGCGAAATTAAATTTGTTAAAAGGCGATTTCAACATGACACTTCATCTTCTATTTGTTGGGAATAAATTTATATATAACACTCCGTTAAAAGAATATGTTGTGCGACAAATTGAACAAAAAACTGATTATATAACTTCGATTACCTATTTTAAAGAGGGTGATAATTCTTTGTTCTTGTATTTGCAACAAGAACTTCACGCATCAATTAACTTTATAATAGTTACAACAAAACAAAACTTTTCGACGATTGGAAAACTGATATGTACAATCACAAGTGACAATCAAATCTTAAAAGAGAATATGCTAATTCCTTCTAATAGTTCTATATTTGAAAATGGGAGTTATTTATTAGAATATAAAAATTGTATGCTCAATATTATACACATGGATGAGATGCAAAAAATGCCTGAGATACTTTTACAAACGCAAGATTTAAGTGCAACTGTTCATATATTTGAAGAGGACAAAGAGAGTGCTATGGCAATACTCAGCCCCATCGCACATACTTTTGATGTTAATATAGAGATTGTTCGTTTAATTGATGGATGGTTACGAGTAGATATTGTAAGCAAAAAATATGGTGATATCTCAAAGTTTATTCACTCAGCAAAAGCTCTTTTACCACTCAGTCTTATCTCAGCTTCAAATATTATTCATCACATTATAGAAAGATTATTTTTGAATCAAAAAAAGATTACATTTGCAGAGAGTTGTACGGGTGGTTTACTTGCTTATTATTTTACAAAAGAAAATGGAGCCTCAAAAATATTAGGTGGCTCACTTGTGACATATTCTAATGAGCTAAAAGAAAATTGGCTTGCAGTTGAACCCAATATGTTAAATATGTTTGGTGCTGTAAGTATTGGTGTTGTATCACAAATGAGCGAAGGTGCTTTAAATGTAAGCAATGCCGATTATGCAATCTCCATTAGTGGAATAGCAGGTGATGGTGGTGGAACAGCTCAAAAACCTGTAGGAACTGTCTATATTGGAGCCAGAACTAAAACTACGAATCAAGAGATGCATCTTAATTTGAGTGGTGATAGAAATTATATTCAAGACCAAAGTGTCCTTTTTGCGATTAAAATGCTTCTTTTAATAGATAAAGAGTTATTTTTTACAGAAGATGAGGAAAAATCTTGACAAATGAAATCTATTTGTCTATAATTTCGACCTCTTAAACATTCGGGAGAAAATGTCTTGTTAGCTCAGCTGGTAGAGCACGTCACTTTTAATGATGTGGCCGATGGTTCGAATCCATCACAGGACACCATATAGACAAATTTATTTTTACAAAATAAAAAAATGGGCGTTTAGCTCAGTTGGTAGAGCGCTACCCTTACAAGGTAGATGTCACAAGTTCGAGTCTTGTAATGCCCACCATTTTTTTATGCGCGGTGGTAGTTCAGTTGGTTAGAATACTTGCCTGTCACGCAGGGGGTCGCCGGTTCAAGCCCGGTCCACCGCGCCAGTTTATAGCAAACCTTTTGTTTGTGAATGAAAGTGACCCTTTCGTCTAGTGGCCAAGGACACTATCACTTCATGGTAGGGACAGAGGTTCAAATCCTTTAGGGGTCGCCATTATTATGGTGTAAAGAAACAATAAATGGGCGCTTAGCTCAGTTGGTAGAGCGCTACCCTTACAAGGTAGATGTCACTGGTTCGAGTCCAGTAGTGCCCACCATTTATTTATATGCGCGGTGGTAGTTCAGTTGGTTAGAATACTTGCCTGTCACGCAGGGGGTCGCCGGTTCAAGCCCGGTCCACCGCGCCATAATCCTCGAAAATTACATAATTAAAAACTGCCGACATAGCTCAGTTGGCTAGAGCAGCTGATTTGTAATCAGCAGGCCCGGGGTTCAAATCCTCGTGTCGGCACCATCTTTTTAAAAAATATTATAAAATAAGAACTTTTTACACTAAAAATGGCTAAAATTCATTTTCTATAAAAAATCTAAAATTTTTGGAATAAATTTGAATTTATTTTTTATGAAACTATCCTCATTATTATCTAAACACGATAAGAAATTTCTTCTTTATTTACTACTCTTTTCTATATTTATATCACTCATGGAAACTATAGGAATTGCAATTATTATGCCTTTCATTTCAATTGCAAGTGATTTTCAAGTTATACATTCTAATAATTATTATGAATATTTTTATCAATTTTTTCATTTTGAAAAAGAGGTTTCTTTTGTTTTAGTGTTTGGTATTCTCCTGATATTCTTTTATTTTTTTAGAAGTGCAATTAATCTCTTTTACTTTTATATGCTTTCTAAATTTTCAAAAGGGAGATACCATCTTTTAGCATTTCGACTTTTTGAAAATTATTTGGGGAGAAGTTATAAAGATTTTTTAGATGAAAATAGTTCTAACCTGAGTAAAACTATTATTAATGAAGCACAAAATATTACCAATATACTCTCCTCTTTGCTTTTTATGATAAGTGAAGTTTTTGTAATTCTATTTATCTACTCCATGATGCTTTATATGAATTGGAAAATAACTTTACTTTTATCTTTGATACTTTTTTTTAATGCACTTCTTTTAGTGAAAACTATCTCAAAAAAGATAAAAAAAGAGGGTGGCAAAAGGGAGGAATTTCAAAGAAAATTTTATGAAATTCTCAATACAACATTTGGTAATTTTAAAATGATAAAGCTTAAATCCAATGATGAAAAAATCCTCGAAAAATTTTCAAATGCAAGTTTTGGATTTGCAAACTCGAATATAACAAATGAAACTCTATCACACTTTCCACGCCTCTTTTTGGAAGCTTTAGGTTTTATTATAGTGATTTTTATAGTAGTGTATTTAGTCTATAAAAATCAGTATAATATTTCAGGTGCAATGCCTTTAATATCTGTTTTCATATTGGGATTATACAGACTCATGCCGTCTGCAAATAGAATATTAGCTGGTTATAATCAAATACAGTTTTATTACAAATCTTTAGATATTGTACATAATGACCTTATTTACGAAATTGAAGATTTAGGAAATGAAGATATTCTTTTTGATAAAACAATAGAACTAAAAAATCTTTCTTTTTCCTATATAGAAGAAAAACTTGTTTTAAAAAATATATCGTTAACAATTGACAAGGGTTCTAAAATTGGATTTATTGGTGAAAGTGGCAGTGGTAAAAGTACATTAATTGATATAATAATGGGGCTTTATAGACCAAAAAAAGGTTCTGTTTTTATTGACGGAATCCTATTAAGTGATGAAAATATTAAAAGTTGGAGAAGTGCTATAGGCTACATTCCACAACATATCTATCTTTTTGATGGAAGTGTTGCTCAAAATGTTGCCTTTGATGAGAAATATGACGCAATAAGAGTAAAAGAGATACTTAAAAAAGCGAATCTTTTAGATTTTTTAGAAGCTCATCACGATGGAATTGAGACAAAAGTGGGTGAAAATGGACTCAAACTAAGTGGTGGACAAAAACAAAGAGTTGCTATTGCTAGAGCGCTCTATAATAATCCAGAAATTTTGATTTTAGATGAAGCAACTTCAGCACTTGATAATGAAACTGAAGCAAAAATTATGGATGAGATTTATAGTGTGAGTGAAAATAAAACGCTCATCATAATAGCACATAGACTTAGTACTTTAGAAAGATGTGAGAAAATATATAAATTAGAACATGGGGA
>CAMCYC010000040.1 GCA_945883795.1 Sulfurimonas crateris
ATATTATATCAATTTTTAAATTAAAACTTTCTATTTTTTTTTAAGCAATCTCTCATCAATATTCCCCTACTCTACAAAGAATAAAATTAACTACAGAGAATAAATAACATGTCAAATAGATTAGCCAAAGAAGATTCACCTTATTTACAACAGCACAAAGACAATCCCGTCGATTGGTATCCATGGACAGATGAAGCTTTTTTAAAAGCCAAAACAGAGAATAAAGCAATTTTTATTAGTATTGGATATAGTTCTTGCCATTGGTGTCATGTTATGGAAGAAACTGTTTTTGAAAATAAAGAGTGTGCAGATATTTTAAATAAAAGTTTTATTTGTATAAAAGTTGACCGTGAAGAGCGACCAGACATAGATAAACACTATCAAGAAGTTCACATGATGCTTAATCGTCGTTCAGGCGGTTGGCCAACTTCTATTTTTTGTACACCTGAAAATAAGCCATTTTTTGCGGGAACTTACATACCGCCACAATCAAGAACAGGAAGCAGTGAAGGGATGGGATTTATTGAACTTACAACTATCATTGCAGATAAAATAAACTCTCATGACAAAAAACTTTTTGAAAATGCAGATGAGATAGAGCAATTTTTACAACATAAAGAACAACCAAAACAAGCAACTGTTTTAAAAGAAGATTTTATCAAAAACTTCATGCTTCAAGTAAAAAGTAATTATGATACAAAAAATGGTGGTTTTTCAAATGCACCAAAATTTCCTCAAGTAAATATCCTTAGCACTCTTTTAAGTATAGATAGAATTTATGATGATGTGTCTGCAAAAGCGATAATTTTAAATACCCTCACCTCCATGAAAAAAGGTGGCATGTACGATTTAATTGATGGTGGATTTTGCCGTTACTCAGTTGATAGCATGTGGAAAGTGCCACACTTTGAAAAGATGCTTTATGATAATGCGCTTCTTTGTGAACTCTACACTCAAGCATATTTAAGTTATGAAGATGCAACTTTTTTACAAACAGCCAAAGAGATTGCAGATTTTTGGTTTAATTTTATGAGCGAAGACAACCTTTTTTATTCAGCTAGTGATGCAGATAGCGAAGGTGAAGAGGGAACTTATTTTGTTTATACTTATGATGAAGTGTATAAAATTTTAAGCGATAATGGGTATAAAAACATAGATTCCATGATGCAAGAGATGGAAGTAACACCACATGGAAATTTTGAGGGAAAAAATATTATCCGATTAGAAAGCGGAGTAAAACCAGAATATTTTGAAGATGTAAAAATATTACTTCAAGATTTAAGAAACAAAAGAGAATATCCATTTATAGATAAAAAAATCCAAACTTCTTGGTCTGGCATGATGATTAAAGCACTCTTCGCTTTAGGTGCAATTGATGCTAAATACAACCAAAAAGCGGTAAAAAGTTTGGATGCACTTTTACAAACTATGTATAGAGATGGCATACTTTATCACACAACACTTATCCATAAAACACCAAAAATCAAGGCTTTTTTAGAAGATTACGCTTTTCTTGGAACTGCTTTGATTCAAGCCTATAAATTTACACAAAACGAAATATATCTCATCCATGCACAAAGATTTGCAAACAAAGCACTTGAAGAGTTTTATAAAAAAGGTGAATGGAGTTTTAGTAATGGTGAATTTATCACAAAAGCTGAAATCACAGACAACACTTACACAAGCTCAATTGCTGTCATGATAGATTTACTTCTTTCACTTGGAATCCTTCTTGAAGATGAAAAGTATACGCATTTTGCTTTTAAAACACTCGAATACAACTCTTATGAATTTGGAAGAAAACCTGTATATTCGGCTTACATGTTAAACCAATCCTTGCGATATTTAAAAGGTGAGCGAATTATAAAAGCAAATCAAGATAAATTACAATCCAACGCTTTGAATATGATAAAACTTAAATATCCTTTTATTCAACTGAAACAAAATGATGAAAAAGGATACATGGTGTGTGGAGAAAAAAGCTGTTTTGCAAATACGCTTGATATCCAAGATTTAAATAGCTTGATTACAAACTCTTTTTAATATAATCTTTATTATAATAAATGGAATAAATACTAAAAATGGAGGTTTTTGTGGGTTCAAAAAGATTAATGTTAGATGGAGAATTAGAAGAGGGTGAAGTACTCGAAATGCTTGTTCATGACGAAAGAAGAGACAAGCAAGGGGTGGAGAAGGAAAATTTTGACAAAAGAAATAAAGAGAATGAAAAGAAAAGAGTTTCTATTTGGATAAAAGAGGAAGTTCTTGAGTATGAAAATGAGCTCAAAATACTTCAAATTGAACTTCTAAAAATGCAAAATCATATCAAAGACAAAGGCTTGAAAGTGCTTATGATGTTTGAAGGTCGTGATGCAGCAGGTAAAGGTGGAACGATAAAACGGATTACTGAACACCTCAATCCTCGTGGAGCGAGAGTTATAGCACTTGATAAACCTAGTGATATAGAAAAAACTCAATGGTATTTTCAAAGATATTCTCATTATCTCCCATCGGCTGGAGAGATAGTTTTATTAGATAGAAGCTGGTATAACCGTGCTGGTGTTGAGCCTGTTATGGGATTTTGTACACAAGAGGAACACAAAGAGTTTTTACGAGAAGTTCCTGAATTTGAAAAAATGCTTATAAACTCTGGCATTATTTTACTAAAATTTTATTTTTCTGTTTCAAAAGAGGAACAAGAAAAGCGATTTGAAAAAAGACGCTCAGACCCACTTAAGCAATACAAACTCTCACCTGTAGATGAAAAATCTCAAGGGCTTTGGGACCAATATACAATTGCAAAATATTCTATGCTTCTAGCATCTCACACAGAGATTTCACCATGGACAATTATCCGTTCGGATAATAAGAAAAAAGCTCGAATCAACTGTATTAAACATATCTTAAAAACAGTAGATTATCCTACGAAAATACATGAAGACAAGTTGCAAGCAGATAATAAAATCAGAATCTATGCAAATGATGAAATTCGAAATATGGAATCAGAAATGGTTCTTAAACAAACAAATAAGGCTGGATAAAAAAATGAAATCAATACTTTTAACAATCATGGTAACACTCTCACTTGCTACATTTTTTAGTGCATGTGAAAAAACTGATTATCAACACCCTGGTTATAGAAATTCGCATTAATTTTAATGCGATTTCTATCAGTTTTATAAGATTATAACCGTAATTAAAAGGGGTTTTATGCTCAAAAATATAGGCAAGTTTTTATTCATGATTGAACTTGGATATAAATATATTTATATCTTTAAAAAAACTTTTTTTCACCCTTTTATATCTTTAAAACAGGCATACAAAGAGCTTTCATTAGATAGACAAGCCTACTCAAATAATGTTTTGGAATTTTTAAATATTGAGGTAAAAGTTGTTGGGCAACTTCCAAAAAAAGATAAAGTTCTCTACGCTATCAACCACCGTTCATTACTTGATATTATTGTCATGGAACATATATTTTCAAAATATAATAAAAATGGAACATGGATAGCAAAAGAGGAACTCTTCACTGCAATATATGGAGATTTTTTTAAGTATAGTGGTTGTATCAGTGTCGATATTGAAAATGGAAAAGGTCTCTTAAAATTTTTTAAACAGATAAAAAAAACACTTGCAAAAGTTGATGATTTAAATGTTTATATTTTCCCTGAAGGGGAGCGAAATAAACAAGATGCGATTTTACCTTTTCAAAACGGAGCTTCAAAAATAGCAATCGCAAATAATCTTGAAGTTGTTCCCATTTTTATAAATGACAAACTCGAAAAAGTATTTAAAAATGCACCATTTGAAGAAGAAAGAAAAATAGTTGAAGTGCATATTGGAAAACCAATAAATCCAAAAAATTTGGAAGATGAATATAAAATTTTCATGAACAATGCAATAGGAGAAAAAATATGAGTAGAGTCAAACTTGGTGTAAATATCGACCATGTAGCAGTTTTAAGAGAAGCCAGACAGGTAAATGACCCTGATATATTACAAGCTCTTTTTGTCGCATGTGCCAATGGAGCCGACCAAATAACTATCCATCTTCGAGAAGACAGACGACATATTCAAGATGTTGATGCGAAAAATATCATGATGCATTCAAGTGTTCCTGTAAATTTGGAGTGTTCTATAAACAGAGATATTTTAAATATTGTAAGTGGACTTAAACCTCATCGAGCAACTTTAGTACCTGAAAAAAGGGAAGAAGTCACAACTGAAGGGGGACTTGATGTGTTTAAATATCAAGATGAAATTAGCTTTGCAATCGAGCAACTCCATGACAGTATCATCCCTGTTTCACTTTTTGTAGACCCGACTCTTGAGAACATGAAAAAATCCAAAGAGTTAGGTGCTGAAATGGTAGAGCTTCACACTGGCACTTTTGCAAACCTTTTTGCCATGTTAAACTCTGCATTACCCTACTCTAATCACTCTATAAAAGAGCTTGAACTACCACGCCATGAACTCTCTCTCAGACTTGAAAAGTCACTAGAAGATATTAAAAATAGTGCTATCTATGCAAATAGATTAGGGCTTGAAGTCGCAGCTGGTCATGGACTAAATTTTCATAATGTGTCAGAGATGCTAAAAATAGAGGAGATAATTGAGCTCAATATCGGTCAAAGTATCATCGCAAGAAGCGTCTTTACTGGTTTAGCAGATGCAATAAAAGAGATGAAGCGACTCACAACTCGATGAAAACTATAGCTATTAGTGTTGGCGATTTAAACGGTGTTGGGATTGAGATTGCACTCAAAGCACATGAGGAAATTTCAAAATTATGTCATCCAATTTATTGCATAAATGAGTTCATGTTACTTCAAGCAGTAGAACTTTTAAATACAAAAGTTCCTCAAGATTTCAAAATTTCTCCCATTGAAGGTCAGTTTACAATCGAAGCAGGAGTTGTCAATGCTTCAAGCGGAAAATACTCTTATAACTCTTTTATGGGTGCAATTAACTTATGCGAAAATAAAAAAGCTGACGCAGTTGTAACCATGCCAATTCACAAAGAAGCATGGATGTTAGCTGGTTTGGAGTTTAAAGGTCACACCGACCTACTCCGTAAATATTTTAAACAAGATGCCATTATGATGTTGGGATGTGATAAAATGTTTGTGGCACTTTTTAGCGAACATCTTCCGCTCAAAGAAGTAGCTTCTTTAATCCAATACAAAAAACTCAAACAATTCTTTTTAGATTTTCATGCTTCAATTCCCAACGAAAAAGTAGCTGTTTTAGGATTGAATCCTCATGCAGGAGACCATGGCGTATTGGGACATGAAGAGCTAAGAATTACAAAAGCGATAAAAAGTGCCAACAAAAAAATAGGGTTTGAACAATTCATAGGACCTATCGTTCCAGATGTTGCATTTACACCTCACTTTCGAGAAAACTTTAAATATTTTATTGCCATGTATCATGACCAAGGTTTAGCACCACTCAAAGCACTTTATTTTGATGAAAGTGTGAATATATCTTTAAATTTGCCAATCATTCGAACTTCAGTTGACCATGGAACTGCCTTTGATATTGCCTATCAAAATAAAGCAAAAACACTCAGTTACATAAATGCTGTAAAAAGTGCATTACAATTGAATCAAACGAAGAGTACAAAAAAGGATATATGAATTAGTGCTTTTTAAAAGTCTATTCCAATTTATTCTATTTATCCCATTATTTTTGTATGCTGATGATGGAACTTCCTATACTCCGCCCTCTCCTGAGATGCCACTCAATTGTGCTTCTCCATCATCACAAATTCACACTGTTAGCATTAATGAACTCTATAGTGGCGGTGGTGGAGAAGGTTATCTTGAGATGGTGGAAATTTATTTTAATCAAACAACCAACATAACAGGGTGGAGATTTTATTTTAATGATAAAAATACACATAAATATGTCAATTTGGGAAGCGGTTTAGGAGATGTGCATTACCCAGATGGTTCTAGTGGATTTGATACATACTCCACCTATCCAAAGGGTACTTTTATAGTTTTTAATATAAACGGCATGGACCCCACAAACGGTGAAACTTTTATAGCCAATACAACTTCTAGTTTGAGTAATGAAGACTATGTTATTGTAGATTATTTCAAGTATTACAAAAATAGCGAACAAACTTTTTATATTTTGAGTGACCCTGCATGTAGTGTTTCTCTCACAAATACCAATTCTAATGCAAAAGATATTTCTAGATTAACAGATGGAAGTGGAGATTTTTATCAGTACTATCCTGGAACTAATGATTTAATTGATGTAACTACAGGTTCAAGTAATCTTGCAAATCTTCCCGCAGATTCAAACTTAAGTGCCAATACTTCAATACAAGTTTCTTTTAATCAAACCCAAGCTTACAGCGGTGACTTCGTTACATTGACACTTCAAGTTTCTAATCCATCTTACGACTCAATTACTGTTACAGATGTCAATGTTAGTAACTCTATTCCAAATGGATTGCAATATATATCCAACAATGGAGGAACACTTCTTGATGCTATTTCACCCTCAAATCCTTTTGGAACCGTTACCTCAACGACACCATTATTTCTATGGAGATTGATAAATGGTTCAGTGATACTTTCTTTACCAACGGATTCAACCACAGAGATTGATATCGTACTTCAAGTGATAGCTAGTGCTGGTACTTCAATTACAGATACAGCAACACTAAGTACAAAACAAACCAATAACGGAACTCTCAGCGATAGCGATACGCTCAATATAATTGCTCTGCCCGCTATAGCCAACTATTTCGATGCTTGGGATATTTTTAGAGATACCAATGACAAAAATATATCCACAAAGATTGCAAATAAACCTTTTGAATTAAATATTTCATCACTCAGTGAAAGCGGTTTGGAATTTCAAGAATTTAACGGAACCATTTGCACTCAAGTTGTAGATAATCATGATAACAATCTCACAAATTGGAACAAAATATTCTTTCATGCTCAAAGTAGTACAAATTCTACATTTAATATTACAAAAGCAAGTAAAAACAACTTTATAAAAATAGCTTGGGGAGAAAATGTAGATGAAAATTGCCCTTTAACCCAAGAAACGAATAGAACAATTGCAACTGATAATTTTGCAGTCCGTCCTTTAAAATTTTCTATAGAATACAATACAACAGCATTCTATGCAGGACTTCCTTTTCACATTGACCTCAACGCAACAGATTTTAATAATGCCAACACGAAGAACTATGCAGAGATTAGAAACACATCTTTTGTATTTGATATAAATGATTCAAATATAAGCTGTCAAAGTGGAGTTTTAGGCAATCTTGCCAATCAATTTAGTGATGGAAATATCTCATTTGACACAAATTATAGTGATATTGGCGATATAAATTTTACGCTCAAAGAGGTGGAAAACTGTACAAATAAATTTGCATGGGTTGATTGTGATGATAAAAATATATCTGGATATTATAACAGCCAAACTGACCTTAAAATTGAAGAAAAAAGTAGTTCTATCATAGTATCTCCATACCAATTTGCTATAGTTGATTATGATTTTCAAAGAAATAATCCTGATGACTTTTGGAGATATATCTCTGATTTGAATGACTCAAATATAACGCTTTTTTTGAGAGTACAAGCCCAAAATAAAGGTGCAGAAAGTGTCCATAAATTTGATTCAAGATGTTATGCTCAAGAGGTATTCATGAATATAAAACTTATTGCAACAAGCCAAGAGGGGAATGTTAGCTATTGTAAAATAGTAAATAATATCAAAACAACTGAACACAATAAAACTTTAAGTGATTTAAATCTTTCAGAGATTATTCATCGGCAAGATTTTACAGATTCAAAAAGTTCTTTGGTTGTGTATGCGCTTAATGTTTACAGACAAAGAGATATTGCAATCAATCCATTGGATATAAATGTAACTGATATAAATACGAGTTATCCAAGTGATATACATGTTCAAAATATTGGATTAAGACCTGAAAATAATGGGAGTACATTTTACTATGGACGAGTAAAAACCAAAGATATAATAACAAATCAACAAAGCGTACAACACAGTATGGAGGTTGAAATTTATGATACAAATGAGTCTGATTCATACCATGATAACTTTCATCAAAATAGCTTGAATTGGTATCACATGCAAAATGACAACTATACAATCATAACTGAGTTAATTCCACAGAAATATTTTAGTTACAATGAAGATGAAAATGAGTCCCATGTTATTCTCACGCCAAGTAATTCTTTACAAATACAAGGGGGAGATATTTATTTTGACATTGGAAATAATTGGTTAAGTTTATCTACAAACACTGCATACATCCATGTAAAAATTCCAAAATATCTCTGGATGAACAGTTATGAAGATTATAATGATAGTAACCAAAGCGATTGTGCATCTCACCCTTGCTTTAAATATGTATATAACACCAACAATCAGCCAAATATAAAAAGTGGTGATTTTAATGGCTCAAGTATCGGGGATGATTATAACGCCACGAAAGTTAAAATAGGAGTAAAAGTTTTTCGATGAAAAAGGCTTTTACTTTAATCGAGCTGATTTTTACCATTCTTATTATTGCCCTTGTTTTTACTGTGATACCGAAGATGATATTGTCACTCAATAAAAGTGATAATTTTACTTTACAACAAGATGCACTTTTTAATGGAATATCTCTTATGCACATGATTTCAAATCTTTCATGGGATGAAAACAATACGAATAGCAATGACATATTACATACGAATAGTTCTTGTTGTGATTGTAATAGTTCAAATGATTATTATAGAGTTGGTGGTTTTAAAGGTTCAAGAAGTTGCAAAAATAATTTACATGCAGGTCTTATTGGGAATGAGGGAGAAACCAATATCATTTTTTATAACGATATAGATGATTTTAATAATTTTGAAAGAAACAGTACGAATCTCTTAAAATATGGTTTTCATGTAAAGGTTACATATATAGATGACATACTCATGTACTTCAACCAAGAGGTAAATATAACGCTCACTAAAGAGAGTAACGCAACGAAAAGTACAAATTTAAAGTTAGTTGATTTGAATATTACATATCAAGGCAAAAGAGGTAAACAAGATAAGCAAATATCACAATTTTATTATACCTCCGCAAATATAGGAAAAATGATTTTTCATAAACGAGAATGGAGATGAAACAAGCGTTCACGCTTATAGAAATTATTGTCACTATTATTATCCTCGCTATTATCTCCACTGGCACGCTAATATCTGTACAACAGCTCTATATCAGAGTTGCAAAATCAAAAATTATCAGTAATCTCTCAAGTGATTCTCAGGTTATCTCAGACCAAATATCTTCAATTTTATATGACAGAGTACCAAGTTCTGTGATAGGATATAGTTCAGATGGAAATTTCAGTTCCATATACTCTCTCAACACAGATTTTAAAATATTGGAATGGATTGGTACACTAGAAGAAGCCATGAAAGCAGTATATTACAGTGGATTTGTAGATATAGATAAATCTCAAAAAGAAACGAATACCATTATATCTTTTGATATAAACAGCAGTGCAATAGAGTCTATGCTAAAACATAAATTTGGTAATACTATCTCAAACAGTGATTTAGCAGTTATCTTTGCAGGTACTTTTGATGATGGTTTACTGACATCATCCAATGATTTTAATAACTCTTTTGGTTGGCATGGACATGAACATAATCAAACTTACAACATTATTTTACATGACAACAACATCACATTGTTAGAGCGTCCAAAAGAGATATATGAAAAATATTATCTTATAGACACTGCGTATGGAGTTGCAAGAGGGGATAGTATTGATTTAAATGCAACTTGTATCAAAGATTTAAATCAAAGTGTAAACGAATATACTCTTTTTTTATTTTATAACTACCGCCCATGGAAAACACAAACATTTTGTGCAGATACCCATATCTTTCACCATGAAACAAAAGAAGGAAATGTAACTATCTTGTCACAAAATGTCAAAGGATTTCAAGCAGGTTTGATAAACGATTGTATCTATTTTAATTTAAGCTTAGAAAAATCTATCAAAGGAAGTCAAAATAGTATAACCGTCTCAAAGCAAAAGGTGGTGTTTTGATGAAGCGAGGATTTGGGCTTATTCAAGCATTGATGATTATTTTATTGGTTGGCGGAATACTAGCCATAGCTATGAAATATGCCAATGTAGGTGCAAAACAAACCGCAGATATTTATGCTAAAGAATCAGCACAACTCTTCATGAATAGTGCTATAGAATTAACACTTTTGGCGATAAATGGATTTGAGAGAAACGCAACTACAAAATGTTTACATCAAGTACATATCACCTCTATCGACCAAAGATTTTATGCCGATATCAATATAACAAAATATTTTTTATTCAAAGATGAAAATTGTGATGAACGCACACAAATTATAGATACTGAAGATTCTCATGGGATGGTGATGCTTGAAGTTATTGTCACTACAAATCCATACAATGAGAAGAATAAAGGCAAGACTATAAGATTGATAAGAAGGACACTCCAAAGACCATGAAAAGGGGTAAATTTAAATTTTCTTTTACCATGATAGAGATTGTTTTTGTCATAATTCTTCTTGGGATATTATCTCAAATTGGTTCAACCTTTCTACCTGACAATAGACTTTTAAATGATACGAATTTTTTAATACTCAAAATAAAAGAGAAGCAAAGAGATTCAATTAAATATGATGAAAATAATTTTAAAGATGCCCCATGGAGTCATGGCTCAAAGCATACATGTATCGAACTCAATTCTACGGTTTTAGAAAATGAAGATTTAGATGCACAAAAACCTTACAAGTTTAACTCCACTATTATTTTAGAAGAAGGTCGTACTTTATGTTTTGATGCGTATGGAAGACCTTACCGTAATTTAGAGGAAAAAAACCTTTTACTCAATAGCATGGAGATACGCTTAGTACATAAAACGGATGCATATAACATCATAACAATCATGCCTATATCAGGCTATATAATAATGAAAGATAATTTATGACAACTAAAAATCAGACTATTCAATGTATTAGCCCTTTGGATTTATCTTTAACTTCTTATGATGGGAAAAATTTTCATAAGTTAACGAAACCCTTAAAATGTTATACAGTTTCAAGAGTTTTATTTGAAGATGTTATTACTTATAGTTTTAAGATTCCATTCACTCAGAGTACAGAAGATTTAGCTTCTATGGTTGAAATTAAGATGTATGAAGAAGCTGGTCTTAATCTAGAAAAAAATTATAAAATCACCCACATAATCAAACAACTAGAGTTTGAAGAGATGGCACTTATCGAAGTTTTTGCCGTTGATTTTACTAAAATATATGATAATTTTAAAACTATTATAAAGCAGGTTAAATATATAGATTTTCTTGCAATCCCATTTTTAGCTTTTAGTGCTTTGTATAAAAATAAAATATTAGAGACAAAAAATGACATCTTTTTCTATCTTGGCGAAACTGAAGCATTTATCAGTTTTTATAAAGATGGCAATTATATCTCCTCAAAATCCATGATTAACTTTAAAAAAATAGTAAAAAGAATCAATGAAAGTGGTATTCTTATAGATAGCGATAGGTTGTATGGTATTTTAAAAGAGAAAGGACTCTATCCATCAAATTATACTGAAGAGGAAAAAAATCTTTTTGATACACTAGAAAAAATCTTTTCAGAAATACTCAGCACTATAAACAGCGTAGCTATGCACAATAGAAATGTATTTGGTTTTGATAAGATACAAAGGCTTTTTTTTACCACAAAAGAGGCTGAAATTTTAGGCTTTAAAGCATTTGTTGCAAACTTTGGACTCATCAATGTAGAAGTTCTTGATTTCAATTTTTTTACGCAAAAGCAAGAAAGAAATTCTTTGAATAATGTTATCAGTTATTACTGTTTTGATAAATATTTAGAAGATTCAAACGAGCAAAATATTACAATTTTTGTTCGCCCTCCGATTTTTTATAAAAGTGAAATTGGTCGATTTATATATGGCATGATTGGAGTCTTATTGAGTATGAGTTTTTCCTATTTTTATTATTATCTCGAAGTTTCTAATGCAACAGAGCAACAAGTTATCTTACAAAAAAAGTATAATGAACTTCAAAAAAAAGAAAATATATACAAAACAGCGCTTACAATAACTCAAGATGAAATATCTAAAATCACCATGAAAATACAAGAAGAACAAAAAAGTATTCAAAAAATAGTAGTAGCGATGGATGAGATGGAGCAAAAACAAAATAGTGAAAATAACTTTGTTAATTTTTTAGCACAGATTAACTCCATGCTCCAAGAGTATAATTTGCGTGTAGTGCGTATAGAGCAAAGAGGTTTTAAATATTTAGAAGTTGAAGTTTTCACAAATTATAATACTCGTGATAATATTTCGAAATTTATAAAAGCTTTGATAGCAGAAGGTTTTGTTGATGTGCAAACAAATGAGATTAAACTTGATAATACAAATTATATCAGCAAAATATGCTTAAATCATGAATAAAATGCAACAATATTTTAAAACTGCAAACAAGCAACAAAAGTATTTTATCTATACTCTTATTCTCGCTATTTTATTCTCTATTTTTACACAACTGATGCTTACAATCATCCAACAGCAAAGTTCTCTTAAACAAAGTAACAACAGCTTAAAAGAGAAACTACTTGAAGATTCTTTGTCCAAATTAGAAACGCAACTTGCCCTTAAAAAAAGAGAGTTGTTAAGCGTAACAACAAAAGAAGAAACATACCAAGAGAAACTTCGCTACCTCATCTCTGGCTTAGATAAACTCAAGTACACCTTTAATGATAAAAATTGGGCAAAAAACATAGATGATATCCTCACAAATTCTTTGCAAAAAAATCTCAAAATTACTTATCTCAAAACTGCAAAAGTTCCAACTCTAAGCACAGAAGAAATTTTAAAAAAAACAAGACAAATCCAGATAAGTGGAAATGGAAATTATATCGATGTAGTCGCTTTTATCTCTTATATTGACAACCTCAAATCACTTTTAAAATTCACTAAAATAAGTATAGTTCAAGAGCAACAAGAGGTTTCGTTTTTACTTTATATTGACATGTATGCAATTGAGTCATGAGATATTTATTCTTACTTTTTATTTTTTTTATAAACTCTTTTAGCGATGAGTTAACAGATAAAATGGATAAGCTACTTCAAAATAATGAGGTTAAAAAAATCATACTCTTAAAGTACAATCCATTTATCCAAGAAGATTCCTCTCAAATAATCGACACCAATACAAAGACTATTACAAAAAAAAAAGTAATCAAGCCCAAACATCTTGTATCTATCATAAATAAAAGAGCTTTTATAAATACAAAATGGTTTAGCGAAGGTGATTTTATAGATGAATATAAAATTACATATATATATAGCGATAGTGTCCTTCTAAAGAAACAAAATAAAGAGATGACGCTCAAGTTTGAACAAAAAAATATTTTAAAATTCTAAAGGCTGGGCATTGAAAATTAAATTTATTCTATTTATTTTATCCATGTTAAATATATTAGCATCTGCAAATTGTGAAAAGCAACTCTTTTCATTTCAGGTCAAAGATACCAAAGAGAGTAGTATTACCATTTTGGATGTACTCGAAAATATTACACAAGAGTGCAAAATTACAATGCTTTTTGAGGACAATTTTGTGAATGAAAAGCTCACTAAAAAACTGAATTATATCAATGTAAAAGATTTTTCCCTTATAGAACTCTTAGATTTAATCCTCAGTGATAGAAACTTTTTTTATACACTCAGCGAAAATAAAAAAATTCTCAAAATTTCTTATTTGCAAACTCAATCATATTTTTTAGATTATGTTAGTTTTACAAAAAGAAGTAGCACAAGCAGTAAAACTATCAATGCAGGAGGTTCATCTGGAGGGATGGTATCAAATGGCATTTCGCAATCAAATAGTGGCGGTTTAATAGGTGGCGGTTCTGATTCTACAACCATGAATAATACCTCTGATTTTCAATTTTGGAATGAAATAAAAAATGAGATTGATGCTATTTTACACAGAGTAGAAGACACAAACCAAATCAAATCTCAAACTTTCATCAATCAAGAAGCGGGAATAGTCACCGCCACTGGAACAAAAAAACAGCTTGAGAGAGTTGAAAAATATATTCAAAACATGATGCAAAGGCTTCATAAAGAGATACTAGTAGAAGTAAAACTCATAGAAGTGAGATACGCTTCAAGTAAATCAGAGGGGATTAATTGGAGTAAATTTGAGTTGAATTTAAATGGAACAAGCGATGCTATATCTAGCTCTAAAGCAGGAATTAGCACTGATGGATTTCAAAGACCAAATTATACAATAGGGTATAATTTTTCTATAGACGGATTGATTCAATTTCTTGCAACACAAGGCAAAGTAAGTGTTATCTCAAATCCGAAAATCATGACACTCAATAATCAACCAGCTATTATTAATGTTGGAACTCAAGTCAATTATAGGTATGACAATGGAAGTTCAACAACTATTTCCAATGGCTCAACCACAACAACACCAAGCTATACATCTGGTTCAACATTTGTTGGTGTTACACTCGATATTACGCCTCAAGTTACAAGCGATGATTACATTATGCTCAAGATTAATCCAAGTATCAGCGAAATTTCAGAAAATCATATAGATTCTGTCACTGGAATCCCATTTTTAGCTCCAGACATTCAAGTAAAACAACTCTCTTCTATTGTAAAAGTAAAAGATGGAAATAAGGTTCTAATAGGAGGACTTATTAATAAAAGTGAAACGACTGAAGAAAATAGTATTCCCCTACTTTCTTCTATCCCAATTTTAGGAGCCATGTTTAAAAGCCATGAAAAGGTACAAATAAACAGTGAACTTATCATTGTTCTTACTCCACATATTATAAATACAAATTTAAAGGCAAAAAAATGATGCAAAAAAATATTGGAATTGGAGATATACTTATTGAAAAAAAGTTAATAACCAAGGAACAATTAGAGTCCGCATTGGCTATACAAAAAAAGAATAATTTTTCACAAAGAATTGGACAAATATGTATTGATGAGGAGTTTATCAGCGAAAGAGCCTTTAGTGAAATTTTAGCCCAGCAATTAGATATAGAGTTTATAGACCTCTTTGGTGTTAAAGTTGATTTTAAATTAATGGCAAAATTTCCAATAAATATGCTCAAAAGATTACAAGCCATCCCTTTTATGGAAGATAATGAGTTTATCCATGTATCGGTTATTGACCCACTTAATTATGAATCTTTAGAACTCTTAGAAAAAAGTATTATCACGAAACCTCTCAAATTATATATCTCTTTAAGTCAAGATATTAGTCATATATTTGAGAGATTTGAAACTCTCTCTGCCACCAAAACACTTGTTGATACTATCAAAAAAGAGATGCTTACAAATATCTATCAAACAGACAATACTCAAAGTTCAGTGATGCAACTTATAGAACTCATCGTAAAAAGTGCAATAAAAAATAAAGCAAGTGATATCCATGTTGAACCTTCTGCCTTTCATGTATTAGTCAGAACTCGAGTTGATGGAATGCTTCGAGAGAGTTTTGTTTTTGATATAGAAATTTACAACGCCTTAGCTTCACGAATAAAAATTCTTGGGAGCTTAGATATAAGTGAAAAAAGAAAATCTCAAGATGGAAGATTTTCAATGCAAATAGAAGAAAATAGTTATGACTTTAGACTCTCAACTGCACCAACTCTATTTGGAGAATCAATCGTCATGAGGATATTAGACCACCAAAAAATTCTTTTAAAATTAAGAGACTTAGGGATGCAAGAAGAGCATATAGTGATTTTTGAAGAGATTTTAAAATCTCCTTATGGAATTTTATTTATCACAGGACCAACAGGAAGCGGAAAAACTACAACTTTATATGCAGCATTAAATGAGATAAAAAGTATTACAAACAAAATGATAACAATTGAAGACCCTATAGAATATCAGCTTCCACTCGCACAACAAATACAAATAAATGAAAAAATAGACTACACATTCGCTGATGCCATTCGCTCTGTTCTCAGACAAGACCCCGACATTATTATGATAGGCGAAGTAAGAGATATACAAACGCTTAATATTGCAGTACAAGCTTCGTTGAGTGGGCATTTAGTATTTACCACTTTACACACAAATGATGCCCCAAGTGCAATTTCAAGGATGGCTCAAATGGGTTTAGAACCTTATCTAATAGCTGACTCGTTGATTGGAATCATGGCACAAAGATTAGTGAGACGAATATGCCTTTATTGTAAAAAAGAGTTTAAACCAACTAAAAAAATGCTAGACAAAGTGGAAAAATATTTGCCAGAGAATTATAAGTTTTATAAAGGTGATGGATGTATTCATTGTGATTTTAGTGGCTATAGTGGTAGAATCATGATTAATGAGATATTGAGAGTTACGCAAACTATATCGAGCCTTATATCAAGTAATACAAACAAATATGAGATAGCCAAACAAGCACATGAGCATGAGGGATTTGAACCCATGCTAGGAGATGGAATAAAAAAAGCACTCGATAGTATCACAACCTTAGAAGAAATTTTACGAGTTACAAAATAGCATGAAATATTTTGAAATTCATTATTTAAAAGATGGGCAAAGAGATAAAATCACACTCCCTTATGCAAATAAAATTGAAGCTATCAATAGTTTTAAGCAAAAAAAAAATAGTGTTTTTGTTCATATTCAAGAAGTTCCAGAACCTATCTCTTTTAAGATTAAAAGATATGGATTAAAAATCAAAAATATCGCAAAATCCAAAAATGTCCCACTTGAACCTTATATTGCTTCGCTTAGGCAACTTGCCGTCATGCTCAATGCGGGGCTTCCTATAACTATGTGTTTTCAAGATACTATATCCGCCATAGACGAGAAAAGACTCAAAGAGATTTTTACTACAGTTTTACGAGAAGTGGAAGCAGGTGCAAGTCTTTTTGAATCTTTTAAAATATTTGAAGAGGAAGTTGGAGTCATCTCCATTGCCATGTTTGATTTGGGTGAAAAAACTGGAATGCTCGATAATTCGATAGATAAATTAGCAGATATATTACAAGAAATTTTAGACAACAGAATGAGACTTAAAAAAGCAACAAGATATCCAATTATTGTAATTGTTGCCATGATGATTGCATTTGCAATAGTTATTACGCTAGTTGTTCCAGAGTTTAAATCAATATTTGATGAGTATAAAACTGCACTTCCTTTTCCTACACTTGTACTCATTTGGATAGAAAATACAATAACACAATATGGTTTATATCTATTATCTGGAGCTATTATTGTGAGTACGAGCCTCTCTTTGTTGTATAAAAAAAGTGATATTTTCAAACTACTTTTTGATAAATACATGCTAAAATTTTACATAGTTGGTGATATTATTTACCTTTCGATGGTAGGTAGATTTATATATGTTTTCAATAAACTCTCAGCTTCAGGATTGCCAATAGTAGATTCACTCAAAACTGCTATTAGCATAGTAGAAAATGTTTATCTCAAAGAACAATTAAACAAAATTGTAGGTGCTATAGAAGAAGGTAGAGGATTAAAAGATGGGTTTAAAAGAAGTGAATTATTTGAAAATATGGTGATACAAATGGTAAGTGCTGGAGAAAGTAGTGGTGCTATGAGTGCAATGCTTGAGAAAATATCAATCATCTATAAAAAGAAATATAGCTATTTAGTTGATAATGTTGCAACCATGATAGAACCTCTTTTGATTGCTGGTATTGCTGGTTTTGTTCTTCTTTTATCACTTGGTATTTTTTTACCAATGTGGTCTTTAGTAGAAGCTGTAGGAAATTAAAATGGATATACAATCAGGAACAATCGTTGTAACTATTGTAAGTTCAATTATTTTGGGATTAACTTTTTGGATTATTCATAAGATAACAAACATCTAATTACAAAGTATGCTACCATAAATCATCGGATTTGTACCATCTACATCTATAAGTGCAAAATTGCCTTCATAGAGTGTTTTAGTGTTTATGTCAGTTCCACTGATTGTACAATTTTCATCCAAATTTATGCCATGCACAAAAATCCAAAAATCATTTTTATCTGGTTTATTACTCTTTTCTTCACTTGGACTCACTCCATCAATAGGGTCTGAAGCTGGACCAGTAAATATAGAAATCTTTGTATCATCTCCGCTTGAATGCCACTTAAAACCATTAGCACCCTGCACAACTTTACCCAATACATCAAAAATGCTACTATTTAATTCACTTGGATAGCCATGTATATTTAAATCGTTTTGAGTATATTGATTATTCACGCCCCATTTAAAATCACCCTCATTGATGCTCCACTCACCGTTAATAATTTCAAGAGCAGTCAATACAGAAGATGCTATTGCCATCTCGGCAGATATTTTAGCATTAGAAGACACATCACGAAATTTTGGAATAGCAATAGAAGACAATACACCTATAATAACTATAACGAAAATAAGTTCTATTATACTAAAAGCTTTTTTGAATTTGAGGTTTTGCATAAAGGGCTATAACCCCTTATTCTAAGTCGTAAATTACTGTTTTTGTGCTATTTCCATCAGGGTCCAAACCCATTTTTTGCGAAATTTCTTTTGCCACAGGCGTG
>CAMCYC010000041.1 GCA_945883795.1 Sulfurimonas crateris
GGTGTAACCTCATAATTATAATCTGTAGCCATAGAAAGTGTTCCTACCATAAGAGCGGGTATTAAAAGTAACTTTTTCATTTTTTTCCTTTAGTTTTATTTAAAATAAAAAGTGATTTTTTTCACTTTATATTATTTTTGGAATTTTAATTGTAATAACTTAAAAATTATTGTAATTAAAAAATTAGTTATTAAAATTTACCTAGGGTCTGAGATGTACCCTGTTATTGCTGAAATTGCTGCAACTGCAGAATTTGCTAAATATACTTTTGAGCTTCTACTTCCCATGCGTCCAACAAAGTTACGATTCGTTGTAGAAACTGCAACTTCACCATCACCCAAAATCCCCATATAACCACCCAAACATGCACCACAAGTTGGATTACTTACAACGCCACCAGCGTCTATAATAATATCCATATAGCCAAGTTTATATGCTTCTTTGAGGATTTGTTGTGTTCCGGGTGTTACTATAAGGCGAACATCTTCATGCACTCGTTTGCCTTTTAAAATTTCGGCAGCAGTTTTAAGGTCACTTAATCGTCCATTTGTACAGCTTCCAATAAATGCTTGGTCTATTTTGATTTTATCATGCACAGCTTGCGTAATACTATGTCCATTTGATGGTAAAAATGGGTAAGCTATCACAGGCTCAAGTTCTGCTACATTAATATCTAAAACTAAATCATATTTTGCATCATCATCAGAGTAATGGATTTTTGGCTCTCTTGCTAAATGTTTGTCTGATAAAAATGCTTTTGTCACCTCATCATAAGCCACAATTCCACTTTTTGCTCCAGCTTCTATTGCCATGTTACACATAGAAAATCTATCATCCATCGTTAAATATTGAATCGTAGTTCCTGTAAATTCTAGCGTTTTATACAAAGCACCATCAACACCAATAAGACGAATAATTTCTAAGATAATATCTTTTCCAGTTGTATAGTTAGCTGGTTTGCCACTTAAATTTACTTTGATAGATTCTGGAACTTTAAACCAATTACCTCCTGTTATCATGGCAAAGGCTAAATCAGTTGAACCCATGCCAGTTGAGAATGCTCCAAGAGCGCCATGTGTACAGGTGTGAGAATCAGCTCCAATAATCACATCACCTGGAACAACAAGCCCTTTTTCTGGTAAAAGTGCATGTTCAATTCCCATATCTTTTTCATCAAAAAAATTTTTAAGAGCGTGTTGTTTTGCAAAATCACGACTAATGCGTGCTTGATTTGCAGAGGCTATATCTTTTGCAGGGATAAAGTGGTCTAATACAAGTGAAAACCCATCTGGATTTGCAAGTTTTGTAGCACCACTCAGATTAAATGCACTAATTGAAATAGGCGTTGTAATATCATTTCCAATAACCATGTCAATGTTTGAGCGGATAATTTCACCGGCAAAAACTTCTCGCCCGACATGCTCAGAAAATATTTTTTCAGTTATAGTTTGTCCCATAATGAACCTTAATAGATAAAATAATTTTGAAATTGTATCATTCTAAGGTTTAAAATGGCTTTGTATTAAAAATTTTGCAAAGTAACTTGATTTCTTCCGTTTTCTTTTGAATGATATAACGCTTCATCAGAACCATTAATCATATCATCTAAAGAGTTTCCTAATCCATACGCTATCCCAATTGATACTGTATAAGAGATTTCAAACCCTAAAGTCTTAATTATATTTTCCTCAAAATCTTGCCGTATTCTTTCAAACAATTTTTGGGTATTTTCTTGTGTAATATTTTCAAGTAAAATACAAAATTCTTCTCCACCAAATCGTGCCATTAAATCAGAAACTCTTAAATTTCTATCAAGTATCTTTTTTACCTCTTTTATTGCAATATCACCAATACTATGCCCATAAGTGTCATTAATATTTTTAAATTTATCTATATCTATCATGGCAACTGCTACTGGAATAGTAGCTCTTCTTGCTTTTAAAAAAATATTTTTTCCACTTTCAAAAAAGTATCGCCGATTATAAGCTCCTGTCATAAAATCTTTATTTGCCATATCTGCAATTTGTTTAAAAAGATTAAGTATCTCTAAAGATGAGTTTATTCTTGCCATAATTTCACCTGCGGTAAAAGGTTTTGTTACAAAATCATCTGCACCAAAAGTTAAAAAATCATTAATTAGACTCGTATCATGAAGATTACTAATTGCAAGTATTCCAAGTTGGCTTTTATCATAAGTTTCTCTAAGCTTAATAGTTAAATCAAGACCATTCATACTAGGCATCTCATAATCTGTGATAACAATAGAGATTCGTTGCTTTGAATTTTTCATAATATCGAGTGCTTCTTGACCATTTCTTGCTTCTAAAATAATAAAATGATTTTTACCTAAAATATTTTTGAGTGCATGCCGATACGATTTAGAATCATCTACAATAAGAATCGCAATTTCATAATTATCAAGCGCCCGAAAAACACTTTTAATAGCAAGTTTTATACTTGATATTTTATCTTTTACAATATAACTAGCAATCTCTTTTTGTTGTATAACATCTCTAAGTTGCTTATTAAAAGTACCTGTAAATACAATAGTTGGTATATTATAACTATTTGCCAAGGAGATAACTTCCCCTTGATGAGCATCTGGAAGATTAATATCGAGTAAGGCCGCCTGTATGTCTGCACCATGTGTCGTGATAATCTCTTTTGCATTTTTATAATCTTCAGCATAAAAACATTCAATATCATTATATTCAGAAAATTCATGTTTCATTAACGCTAAAATTGTCTTGCTATCATCAACAACTAATATTTTTTTCATATTTTTTTCACCTTGTATGCTTTCAAGCTCATTTTTTTATAACACCTCAATCCAAGAGTTATAAAATTTCTAATTTTGAAAAAGTTTACCATAAAAATATTTATTCTTTTATCTTATTCCTACATCTTTGTTGTTAATAAAGCTTTAAGATAAAGTTTAAGTATTATTAATGTAGATGTTCTATCATTTCAGTATATAAAACAAAAGGAGTTCACATGATGAACACAAAAATTATACTTAGTTTAGGTTCGGCAATCTTATTGGCAACATCATTATTAGCATCTGACATGCAAGAGATGAAAGCAGAGAATCCTCCAAAAGCTCCTAATAAAATGATGAAAGATAAATTGCATCATAAAAAAGATATTTTTATTGCAACAGTTATGAAGTTGCAATTAAGTCCTGAACAAAAAACAAAGATACAGGAAATTATGAAAGAAAATAGACAAAACATGCCAAAAATAACAGATGCTTTTGGTGAAAAAAGTTTTGATAAAGAGTTATATATTAAACTCTCACGAGATAGAAAAAGTTATGTGCTTGAACATAGAGCCAACATGATAGAGAGCATTTATAAAGTTTTAGATGATTCACAGAAAAAAGAGTTAAAAGAGTTAATGAATCAAAAAAGAGCAAATCCTAAAAAATAAGGAAGATAAGTTTGATAAAAATTGCGATGATTGAGGACGATACTGAATTAGCAGATATGCTAACGCAGTATCTTGCAAAATACAATATGCACATGCTTTTATTCTAGAATATGAATATCTTAATGGTGTGAATAAATTTACAATAGATTATAAATTTTAATAATGCTCTAATCAATATATGACCAAATTTATGATAATATCATCTTCACATAATGAAAAACTAAAGTGGTGGGTGCTATGTTTTGGAAAATCTTTTTTTTATTGTTATTTTTATTTACATCAAATATTTTAGCCTCACAAAATGTAAAAATTGCAGTTTTGGCTTTTAAATCAAAAGCAGATACGCTTAGAGATTGGAGTGCTACTGAAACTTATTTTAATACACAAATCCCTGATTACACTTTTCAAATTATCCCCATGTACTATCCTGAATTAAATAATGCAGTTGAATCTGGAGTAGTTGATTTTGTTATCACCAATTCAGGACATTATGTTTATCTTGAAACGAAACATCATATTTCAAGAATAGCCACTATGACAAAATATAAACAAGGTCAGTGGCTGGATAAATTTGGTGGAGTTATTTTTACCCGCTCAGATAGAGCTGATATAAAATTGATTAGCGATATTAAGGGTAAAAAAATCGCTACAGTAGATACTGAATCTTTGGGTGGATATGCCATGCAAATGTATGAGCTAAGTCTTCATGGAATTAGACAAAAAGATGTAGTTTTCAATTTTACAGGAATGCCTCATACTAATGTAGTAGAACAGGTAATTTCAGGTAAAGCCGATGTTGGATTTGTCCGCACAGAACTTTTGGAAAGCATGGCAGATGAGGGTACACTCGATTTAAAAAATATAAAAGTTATAAATTCTCACAATTTCAATAACTTTCCATTTCTTGTATCAACTACTTTATATCCAGAATGGCCTATTGCAAGAATCCCAAATACTTCATTTCTTTTAGCAAATAAAGTTGTAATAGCACTTTTAAGTCTTAATAATTCACAACAACCAAAACAAGGTGATTTAAGATGGACAGCTTCACTTGAATATCGGGCTATTCATGAGATGTTTCAAGTGCTTGAACTCCCTCCGTATGATAACCCTAAAACTTTCACATTGATAGATATTTACAACAAATATCAAATATACATTCTTATATTTATAGTCTTCTTTCTATTTGGAGTCATGGGAGTGATACGAGAGTATTCTTTGAGAAGGAAAATCGAAAGAGTGTTTGCTGATTTAACCATCTCAAATAAAAACTTAAAATATGAAAGTATTAAAAATGAGATGCTTTTGCGTTTATCTGGCGATGGCGTTCATATTTTAAATATGAATGCTGAAATTGTTCAAGTAAGCGATAAGTTTTGTAATATGCTAGGATATGAGCGTGTCGAAATGTTAGGAAAACATGTCAAAGATTGGGATGTTATTGTCGCTAAAGAGAATATTTATGGTGAGATGGAAAAAATAACTGAAATAAGTTCAATTTTTCAGACAAAACATCTCCGTAAAGATGGCTCTATTTATGATGCAGAAGTTACTTTAATTAAAATTAAAGTGATTCATGAAGATTTTATCTATTGCTCTACTCGTGATATAACTGAATATCTTATCTCTCAATCCCAAGCTAAATTAGCAGCGTTAGTGTATGAAAATAGTTCAGATGCAATTGTAATTACAGATGCAAAATTAAATATTTTTAGTGTAAATCCTGCTTTTGAAAAACTCACTGATTATACTATGCATGAAGTATTTAACAAATCTATAAAGATTTTACAATCGGGATATAATGAAAGGGTATTTTATAAAAATATGTGGGAAATTTTGCATGTAAAAGGGAAATGGGAAGGGAGTATTATCAATAGAAAAAAAGCTGGTGCACTTTTTACGCAATGGCTTGAGATTTTAACTGTGTTTGATGAACAAGAAAACCCTTATAGATATATTGCTAAATATTCAGAGATAACAGACGAAAAAGAGGCGCAAGAAAAGATATGGCATCAAGCCAATTTTGATACACTCACTGACTTACCTAACCGTAATATGTTTATGTTTCGTTTAGAAAAAAGGGTACAAGAGCTTGACGCACCAGAAGAAAAAGTTGCTTTGATGTATATAGACCTTGATAACTTTAAAGAGATAAATGATTCAATGGGACATAATTACGGGGATATTTTATTGCAAGAAACAGCACATAGAATCCAACAATGTATAGGTTCAAATGATATTCTTTCCCGTATTGGAGGAGATGACTTTACCATTATTTTTCCTAAATTAAACAATATAGAAACCATTCAAGAAAGTGCTAACAAAATATTAAAAGAGTTAACACAACCATTTACTATTAATCGAAAAAATATCTTTATTTCGGCAAGCATTGGGATAACAATTGCTCCAGAAGATGGATTAACGGCAATTGTTCTTCTTAAAAATGCAGAACAAGCCATGTATATAGCAAAAAAAGAGGGAAAGAATCGTTATAAATATTTTACACTTGCCATGGAAGAAAAAATACTCCATAAAATTTTATTGATTGATGACATGAGAAAAGCGATACTTTTAAATCAATTTGTTTTATATTATCAACCAATTATGGAACTAGCAACTGGAGAGATACATAAAGCAGAAGCACTTATAAGATGGAAAAAAGAAAATACACAGATGATAAGTCCAGCTGATTTTATCCCTCTCGCAGAAGAAACTGGTTTAATAATAGAAATAGGCACTTGGGTTATTTCTGAGGCTTGTAATAGAGTAAAAGATTGGAGAGGAAAATATGATAAAAAATTTCAGATAAGTATCAATAAATCCCCTCTTCAATTTAAAAGCGAAAAAAACACCTCATCTGTAGTTATTGAGACCATGATTGCACTCAATCTTCCCATGGATGCCATTGTTGTTGAAATAACAGAGGGATTATTAATGGAAAATACTCCAATTGTAGCAAATAAATTTAAGATGTTAGAAAAACAAGGTATTTCACTCTCTTTGGATGATTTTGGTACGGGTTATTCTTCGCTTTCATATCTTAAAAAGTTTGATATAGATTTTTTAAAAATCGACCAATCTTTTGTAAGATATTTAGAAACAGATAAAAACGACCGTATCCTTTGTGAAGCGATGGTTGCCATGGCACATAAACTAGATATGCGTGTCATTGCTGAGGGAGTTGAGACACAATTTCAAAAAGATTATCTTACTTCAATAGAATGTGATTTTGTGCAAGGATATTTTATCTCCCGCCCAATTGAAGCACCTCTCTTTGAAGAACAATTTTTTAAGTCTTTGAATGTTTGATGATACACTTCATACCATGACTCTAAGTGAAGATGGCAGTTATACTGCTTATTCAAAAGAGTATGGGGAACATTATCACTCTACCAAAGATGGGGCATTGCATGAATCATTAGTAAAACATGTAGAACCTGCATTTAAACTCAAACAATCCCAAGAAGAGATTACGATTTTAGATATCTGTTTTGGTCTGGGTTTTAACACTTTGGCAACTCTTTATTATTGTAAAAAAAACAAAATTACTTCAAAAATAAATATCTATTCTCCTGAGTTAGATGCTTCATTAATACACTCTTTACAAAATTTTTCTTATCCAAAAGAGTTTGAAGAACTTCAAGAAATAATTTCTGAATTAAGTGAACATGGAATATATGATAATAGGATTTGGCATATAGAGTTATTTTTGGGAGATGCAAGAAAGTACATAAAAACATTTGCAAATGAGAAATTTGATATAGTGTATCAAGATGCTTTTTCCCCTGCAACAAATCCGATTTTATGGACTAAAGAGTATTTTAAAGATATTAAAAATATTATCAAAAAAGATGGAATTTTAACAACTTACTCTATTGCTTTGAGAATACGACTTGCATTGTATGAGAATGAATTTATAATATATTTAAATCAAGGTAAAAATTTTAGAGATGCAACAGTTGCATCTCTGAGTAATTTGGAACAATTTTCACTTATAGATATGCAACATAAAATTTTTTGTAATCCTAATATAAAATCTTTGAGTGATATGCAAATTCTATAAATCAGAATATAATTCTACAAATTTAGGAGACAAGAATGCAAGAATATGTATTGAAAAGTGATGATTTTTTAGTATCACAAACAGATGAAAAGGGGGTTATTTTATTTGCAAATGATGACTTTTGTAAAGTTGCAGGGTATACATTAAATGAATTAATAGGCAAACCGCATAGTATTGTGCGTCATAGAGATATGCCTCATGCAGCTTTCAAAGATTTATGGGATACTGTAAAAAAAGGAAAAGTTTGGAATGGCTATGTAAAAAATAGTATGAAAAACGGCGGATTTTACTGGGTTTATGCAACAGTTTATCCTTTAAATGATGAAACAACACATAAGAAAACATATATGTCATGCAGAAGAAAACCCTCTAAACAAGAGATTGCAGATGTGCAACAATTATATAAAAAACTTCAATAGGATTATTTCATGAATACACTCACAAAAAATATGATAGTAGTTTTTTTGTTTATAGTTTTAGTTGTATCCTTATTTTTAAGTGATTCTTCTATTCTTCAAGCTGTCTTAGTTGTTGTAGTAGCGGGCATTACTCTTTTTCTGTTTAATTTTTCCTCATCACAAGAAAATAAAAATCTTTTAAAAATTTTTAATGATGTTGATGAACTTATGAATTTTGAGAGAAATAAAATTAACTTCAATGAACAAACAACAAATGAAATAGAGATTCTTTTAAATAAACTTCTTAAAAAGTATGAAAAAACTGTTCTTGATGATACAAAAGTTGCAGGGGAGATGGTTTTACTTGCGGATAAAGTTTCAAAAGGTCATTACATTTGCAGGGTGAATGCAGATACAAAAACACCTTATGTGCATGTTCTTAGAAACAGTATGAATAACATGATTACTGCAACCGAAAAAAATTTAGATAATGCGATAACAACTTTACAAAATTTTGCTGATGGTAAATTTGCTACACGAAGTACAATAGCCGTTGAAGCAAAAATGGCAGACCTTTTAAATAATATTAATCTTCTTGGTCAATCTCTTGAAGATATGCAAAAAGAAAATGAAGAAGCAAAAAATAAAATTCTTGAATCTTCAAAAACTTTGAATAAAACGATAGAAAATATTACAGATACAACTATTGTAGATTTTAAAAATATGATAAATGAGATTGTAAAAAGAATCCATAAAGTATCTCAAAAAGAAAATGAAATGGTTGGCAATCTCCAATCACTCGTTCATCATGCAAATGAAACCAAAAATATTTTAGGTACAATAGGCGATATTGCAGAACAAACAAATCTTTTGGCACTTAACGCTGCTATTGAAGCTGCAAGAGCTGGAGAACATGGAAGAGGTTTTGCCGTTGTAGCCGATGAGGTTCGTAAACTTGCAGAACGCACACAAAAAAGTCTTTCAGAAACAAGTGCCACTACAAATGTACTTATTCAGTCTATCTCGGATAGTTCGGATAATTTAACAAGAAATGCTAATGAAGTCAACGAAATATCTGAGGCAGTCAATGCAGTAAGTAGTAAAATGGATGAGATTATTATCACTTTAGAGAGTTTATCAAATTAGTTTTCTAGCTTGATAACACTCAAAAATTCTTTTCCAAATTGCTCAAATTTTTTCTCTCCAACACCATTTACTTTGAGCATAGAAATTTTATCACGAGGTTTTTCATGGGCGAGATTTTTGAGCACTTTATCACTAAAAACTATATAGGCTGGGACTTCTAGCTCACTCGCTATTTCTGCTCTTTTGGTTCGTAATTTTTGAAATAAATTCTCATCATATTCCACTGCATCCACTTGTTTTACCACTTTTTCTTTCACAGAGATTTCAAGCCTTGAAGATTTTATCTGTACTTTAGTTTTACCTTTGAGAATATTTATTGCATCCTCTTGGAGTTGCAATACACTAAACTCTCCAATACTTAAAACCTTTAACTCTAATAATCTCTCTAAAATTACAAACCACTCTTTTTTACTTAAATGGGTTCCAATATTATAAACAGATAATTTATCCGCTTCATTTGCCAAAAGTTTTTGCTCTTTTGAGCCTCTTAAAACATCTACAATATAGTTTTTCCCAAAACTTTGATTTGTTTTATAAATGGCGCTTAAAATCATTTGTGCTTCTTTTGTAATATCTTGTTTTAAAGTATCTGATTGTAAACAGTTATCGCACCTATTTTCACAAGGATTGAGTGTATCGTCAAAATATTCTGCAAGTTGCTGATGAAAACAGAGTTCACTTGTTGCAAATTTATAAATACTCTCTATTTTTGCATCCAAATGGGCTTTATAATCTGGGTCTACAATATCAAGTAAAAATCGCTTTTGCAAAACTATATCGGAGGCATTAAAAAGAAGCAGTGTTTCACTATCTTCTCCATCTCTTCCTGCTCTGCCAATCTCTTGATAATAATTTTCTTGTGATTTTGGAAGTGACATATGCACAACAAAGCGAATATCGCTTTTATCAATCCCCATCCCAAAAGCGATAGTTGCTACCATAATATTGACTTTGTCATTGACAAAAATTTTAAAGTTTTGTTCCCTAACATGTTGGGGTAATCCTGCATGATATGGGAGTGAACTATACCCTTTGAGGTTCAAAAATTCACTTACTTCTTCAGCATTTTTTCTTGAACTCACATAGATAATGCCACTCTCTTTTTTATGACGATTCAAAAAATCTTGAAGTTGTGCATGACCATTTGTAAGTCGTCTTTGTGCGGAGATAAAAATATTTTTACGAAAAATTTTGCCCTTAAGCAAAGTTGGATTTTCTAAACGGAGTTCTCTGATGATGTCATCCGTTACATGATTTGTGCTTGTAGCCGTAAAAGCACACACTGCCGTATTTGGAAAATATGCTTTGAGGTTACCAAGGGAGCGATAATCTTCTCTAAATTCATGCCCCCATTGCGAAATACAATGTGCTTCATCAATCACAAAAAAATTAATAGTAAGAGTTCTTAAAATATTTAAAGTTGAGCCATTATTAAGCCTCTCTGGGGATAAATATAAAAACTTCAACTCCCCATTTTGAGCCTTTAAAATTATCTTTGCAACATCCTCTTTTGATTGAGCGGATGAAATCATTTCCGCACTAATTTTTTGTGCTTTTAAAGCAGAAACTTGGTCTTGCATAAGTGCAATAAGCGGAGAAACAACAATACTAATTCCCTCTTTTATCATGGTAGGAAGCTGATACACAAGTGACTTTCCACCACCTGTTGGCAAAATCATGAGCAAATCACGATTCTCTAAAATAGTATCAACTCCCTCTTCTTGAAGTGCTCGAAACTGATTATGACCAAAAACATCTTTTAAAACTTTGTATTTTTGCACACTCATTTTTTCCCTCTTTTTTCATTTTTCATAAGCCAAATAAAAACCTCAACAACACTTAAATAAAGCTCAGAAGGTATTTGCGTATCTATGTCCAAATCTATAAGAGAGTTTACAAGTGCTTCATTTGAAAAAATTGGAATATCAAACTCATGTGCTTTTGCTATGATTCTTTTGGCAAGTTCCCCTTTGCCAGAGGCGATTACTTTTGGTGCTTCACCACTTTTTTTGTCATATTTCAAAGCGGCTGCTTTATTTGTCATGTTAAAACTGTGCCGTTATAGAATCGACCTCATCCCATGTAAGTGAATTTTTTTTGTGGGAGAAAATATGAGAAACATACCGAGCGAACATGTCTGTTTCTATATTTACTTTTGAGCCTTTTGTATAGTTTTTAAAAAGTGTTTCTTTCATGGTGTATGGAATGATTGTAAGGCGAAAACTCTCAGAACCAACATCATTCACAGTCAAACTGACTCCATCAATTGTAATAGAACCTTTTGGCACAATAAAAGGGATACTTTTTTTATCAACACTTATGAAAATATCAAAAGAGTTTCCATTATTTTTAATCTCTTTTATAGTCCCAATTGCATCTACATGCCCTTGAACAACATGCCCTTCAAACCTATCACCCATCATCATGGCAGGTTCAATATGTACCTGATTTTTATAGTTTTGTATCGCTAAATGTTTTTGAGATTCTGGAGATAATTCAACACTAAATGTATCCGAAGAGGTTTTAATAACAGTAAGACATGCACCATTAATAGCGATAGAATCCCCAATTTTTGGCTTATATGATGATTTTATAGTGAGAGTTGAGCCAACAAAACTTACAACAGTTGCAATCTCTCTAATAAGTCCTGTAAACAAGCTGTTTCCTTTTTTTCTGGATTATATCTAAACTACAATAATGTCGACTTTAGTTATAATTACTTTGAAATAATTCATGAGGAGGAGGTATTTATGTTTAATTCATTAACAATAAAATCAAGGTTATGGTTAGTTGCAGCTGTTTTTTCTGGGGGTTTTTTCTCTTTTGGTATTTTTGCATATCTCACCATGAGTCAGGTGAAAATTAATGGGGAACTCTATCATCAAATTATTCTCAACGAAGATTTAATTGCTGATATATTACCACCACCTGAATATATTATTGAAACTCGTTTAGTAAGTTTGGAGATGTTAGAAAATGGTGTAATTCCTAAAGAACTGAATGAAGATATTGCTAAAATCTCATCTTTAAAACAAGAATATATGATAAGACACCAGTTTTGGATTGAGAATCTCAAACATAAACAGATGCGTTCTTTGATGATTGAAAAGGCATATATACCTGCGATGAGATACTTTGATATTTTAGAAAAAGAGTTTATTGTCGCTATTCAATCAGGTGACCTCAAAACTGCGTCTGTTTTAGCTTCTGGGAAATTAAAAGAGGCATATCTTGAGCATCGTCAAGCTATTGATGCGATTGTTGTTTTAGCAAATGAATATGCTCTTATCAATGAAAATAATGCAAATGAACTCTTAAATAGAGAATCTATTAAACTAAGTCTTTTATTTAGTTTTATTTTTCTCATTACAATTGCTTTGATATATGGCTCAATAAAAGTTATTTTATATAGAATCCGTGGTATTTCTAGTTTAGCAACTGAATTGCAAAATGGAAATTTACAACACCGTATTATTGTAGAAGGCAAAGATGAAATTTCAGTAGCAGCCGAATATTTTAATACTTCCATAGATAAAATGCAAAATATAATGCATCAAATTAAATATGTTTCGCAAGAGAATGCAACAACGGCTTCTAAGTTAAGTAAAACATCTTATGCTATTGGTGCACGGATACAAAATAATGCAAAAGAGATTGCAACTAATGAAGTTGAGCTTTTTAAATTAGGAGAGATTATAGAAAAAACAACATTGCAATCATCGCAAATGTTTGAAGAGATTCAAAATGCTAATGAGATGTTGCAACAAGCAAGAGATAAAATTATCAACATGGATAGTGATATTCAAGAGAGTTCCCAAGCACAAACTGCTCTTGTTCAAGATTTAGAACGCTTATCACAAGAAGCGGTGCAAGTACAATCAATTTTGACGATTATTGGAGATATTGCAGACCAAACCAATCTCCTTGCTTTAAATGCAGCGATTGAAGCAGCAAGAGCTGGAGAACATGGAAGAGGTTTTGCAGTAGTTGCAGATGAAGTGCGTAAACTAGCGGAGAGAACACAAAAAAGTTTATTAGAAATTAATGCAACCATTAATGTTATCGTGCAATCAATTAACGATGTAGGCGATAAAATGGGAATTAATGCACAAGTGATTCATGAAACTTCTGAGTCTTCACAAAATATACAAGGCGTAATTACTCTTACAGTTGCAAAAATGGATAAAGCAAAAACACAAGTGCAACTTAGTGCAAAAGATTCTGAACAAATAAAGAAAGGGATTGCAAATATTTCCATGCTTTTTAAAGCAATTAATGTATCTGCAACTTCAAATGTTGCAAGTGTTGAAGAGATTACTCTAACATCTAAACAACTTGATTCACTCAGTGAACAATTACATTCTCAACTTAAACAATTCAAAACTTAAAAAAGTTTTATGTCAAAAAATAGCACTATCATCTCATAACAAAAAAGGGGCATCATGATTTATAAAATAGAAACAACTACACCAATAGAGAGTGTAAAAGCAGAGCTTGAAACTAAAGCAAAAGAGTTTGGTTTTGGTATTTTAGGTGTATATAATTTTCAGCAGATATTAAAAAATAAAGGTCTTATTCTTGATAAAAATATAGCAGTTTATGAGATTTGTAACCCTATTGCAGCTCAAGAAGTGTTAAATAATGTGCCAGAGATTTCCGTATATCTTCCTTGTAGATTATCTATTTATGAAGAAAATGGTCTTACTGTTTTAGAAACCATAGGAATAGAAGATATGGTTAGTTCACTAGATATTAACGACAAAGTGACAAAATATATGCACTCTATTTTCGATAAAGTTAGTTTAATTATGAACTCTTGGTCACATAACTAAACTCAAACCAATTTTACCTTGATTTTTAAAATTAAATGAGTGTTATGAACAGAAATTAATAATTTTAGGTAAATAATGAGAAGTTCTCAAAATATAACTATTTGAAAAATTCCCAAGGAGAATCATAAAGTGCAAGAGCGTCTTCGCATATAGAATTCAAATAACGCTCACCAAAAGAGGGTTTACATACAAAGCTATACTCTTCTTCATCATACTTAAAACGAAGTGCATACGCATGTAAGTACCCACGCTCCTCTTTTAAAGCATCTTCACTAAAAGCGTATCTTGCATCTCCTGCTATAGGTGAACCTAGGCTTTTGAGTGCAACTCGTATTTGATGTGTTTTTCCTGTATGAGGCTTGATTAAAAAAAGTCTTTCATGAACTCTAACTGCACAACTGACAAACTGCGTGATAGCAGGATTATCCATTGTGGATAAGAGTTTGTAACTCCCACGACGAGATTGTGTCATATCTCCTTTTATCCAGCCTTGCTTTTTTTTTGGTTTGCGTAGACTGATAGCTATATAATACTTTTCAATCTGGCGTGTTTCAAAAAGTTTGGTAAGCTTATTAGCCACTTCAGAACTTTTTGCCAAGATGATAAGCCCTGATGTCATTTTATCAAGTCTATGCACACTATAGAGCTGTTCCACATCTAAGAGTTTTGTGGCTTGCACTACAAACCCTTCTCCAGCTTCACTATGAAAACTCATATTAGATGGTTTATCAAAGATAACGAAATTTGAGTTTTGAAAAAGTATCTTAATGCTCAATGAAATATCCTTTTTAACGAATTATAGTAATTTTATTGTGACTAAAAGTATCAAAAAATAATAAATTGACCAATAAAAACCGTGGCAGTCCAAAATAGGGTTTTTAGAGATGCCCTTAAGTCTAAAAGTTATACAATCCAACATTTTTTTTAAATCAGGGGAAAATTATGTCAGATAAAAGTGTAAAAGGTTACCAGATACCAAAAATGTTTATTTTAGTTTGTTCATTATTATTTTCATTAAGCTCTTTTGCTAGTGCTAATTTTGTAAGAGATGCTACCAAAGAGATAGTTCGTGATAATATAAGTGGTCTCATGTGGCAAGATGATGGTGCGGCTAAGACAACTCAAAAAACTTGGGATGAAGCAGATGGATATTGTAGCAATCTCTCTCTTGGAGGGTTTGATGATTGGAGCGTTCCAAGTATAGATGAGCTTCAGACTCTTACAGATTTTAGTAAAACTAATCCTGCAATCAATGAAATTTTTGTAAATATCGCCTCTAACAGTTACTGGGGCTCTACTACCAATGCCAACCTTAACGGTGCGTGGAGTGTGAACTTCAACGGCGGCACGTACTACAACTCTAAGACCGTCAGTTTCTATGTGCGTTGCGTGAGAGGCGGACAATTTGATAACTTTGTTAATTTGCTCTTTAAAAATGCCCCTTTAGGGGCATCGAAAATTTCGATAGATTTTGATGCAAACGGAGGGAGTGTTGAGCCATTTGGTGGTTTTTTTGTAAAAGATAGCAATATTACCCTTACCGCTTTAGCAAATTTTGGATGGGACTTCATCTCATGGAGTGATGGAGAGACTGCCAATCCTAGAGTTATCACTTTGGATAAAGATATTGCGCTTAGAGCAAATTTTGAATTTGATACCAAAAACTATGAATTTGTGGCAAATGGGAGGGCGGATGTGGGAAGTGCTAGTTTTTATACAGACAAAGTGGTAAAAAACAAATCCACACAAGAGGAGGCAAATGTCTCCTCGCAAGATGAATCTTTTAGCCCACAAGCCATTAGCTACAAAAGTTATGGTGTGATAAATATAGACAAAAGCCAAAATATCTACACACTCCATAGCTATAGTGGTGTCAAGCTGATTAAAAACTATTCCCTTTTTAAAATAGGTTCACCTTCTCAAATATCCTCTACTACCTACTCCCAAAACCCACATACTCTCATAGCAGAAAAGCTCTATAGTGACACACTCTCAAAATTAAATGCTGAGGAGCTTAAAAACAGATGGTTTGTGTTTGCGAACATGAGTAGCTCTAAAAAGTATAGATTTTACTACACACCCACACAAACACCCTCTACAGTTGGAGCAAGTAGCATCAACTACACACTCTACAAAGAGCAAAATGGACAAAAAACACCCATCGGTACAAAAACTTTTAGTGTCCATGAGGGTTTAAGCTTTGACCTTCTTTTTGATGCAAATGCCACCTATTATGCTAGATTTGCCACAGATGCAAACCTTTATGATTTGAAGTACAATATAGGAGTTTTTGCATATGCAAACGATTATGACAATAGCGATATTATCCTCTCAAAACTTTATGAGTTAGATGCAAATGGGGAGCATAACTCAAGCATCATCGTAACAAAATCACAACACTATGATGTGACTCTACTGAGTGAAGCAAATGCCTCACTAGAGATAACACTCAGTGGTCAAACACAAATACTTCAACATAACCAAAAACAGCTATTTTTAAAAGCAGGAATCTATACACTCAAAATAAAAGGGGAAGCTTCTCAAAAACTCTTTGTTGCTCTTAAAAAAAGTGCAAAAGGTTTGGAGATAGAGCCAAATGATACTCCTGAGATGGCAAATATCTACCGCTCAAGCACAGATGCAAATTTGAGCGATAATGATGAGGATTCTTTTATATTTGCATCAACAGCAAGTAGCATATCTGCAACACTCAGTATAAAATCAAAAGATGAAAACCTCGCAGGATTGGAGGTATTTTTGCTCGATACAAATGCAAAAGAGTATGGCTATTTGTATGTTGATTTGAATGGCACAACTGTAAATTTAAATTTATCTACTTATCCACTTGAGGCAAATAAGAACTACTATTTGAAGCTCAAAGGTGTTGGAAGTGGCTTATTGGAATATCAGCTTGATATAAAAAATGCAAAAGATATCTCCGTGCAAAGTGAAATAAATTTCAAAACACTTCATGACGAGTGGGTCAAAAATAGCCTTGGCTCAATCCTCGGTGATACTTTGGAAGTAGTAGA
>CAMCYC010000042.1 GCA_945883795.1 Sulfurimonas crateris
TGGCACTATTACCACCACCAAAATAGATTTTGTTATCATAAACACTCATGTCCCAAATATTTCGGGCAAATGGGTCGTTTGGATAATTTGTTTTGAGAGGATTGCCCAAAACAATGGGAGTTGTTTGATAAGCAATAGAGCTTGAGGAACTACTACTTAAAACACTAGAACTTAAAGAAGAACTTGAAAGAGTAGAACTTACAACACTAGAACTTACAGAAGAGCTTGAAAGAAGACTAGAACTTAAAGAGCTACTTGATGAACTAGAACTTGTTGGGTTTTCTTGCGATGAACCACCTCCACATCCTAAAAATAAAAATGTGGTGCTAGAGAGTATAAGAGAGTGTAAAAGTTTCATTATTTTTCCTTTGTGATAAAAGCTTTATAAATTTTGTGAAATCCAACAGGACGAAGCATTCTTTTTGAGGCATCTAACCCGTTTGTAATACCTTCTCCGTCATTGACAAGAGGGTATTGTTTGTTAGTAAGTAGAAGTTGATATTTTATATAGGATTGAATACCTTTGAGAGAGTGGTCACTTTTGCCTATAAAAAAGCAGAGCATATTATGGTGAATTTTTCCAACAAATGCAAAAGATTTCACTTGTTTATTTTGTAAAACGACTAACCCATTTAAATCCTCTTTTTCAAATCTATCGTAATGTAAAATACAGCTCTTTGTATATTTTTCATCTTCTATATTTTCATATTTATTTATTTGAATTTTCATCCAAGTTTCATATAAATCTAAGCACTGTTGTTGATATTTTTGCTCATAAGGGAGAATCTCTATATTTTCGTTTTTTAAAAAAGTTGCAATTTGATGGCGGAGATTTCTAAACTTAGCTCCTGTGAGATTTTGATATATTTTTGGGTTATATAAATATTCACGAAACTTATAACCAAATTGTAACTCTGGAAAAAATGCTTTGAGCTTTGCAACATCTGCTCTATCAACTCGAACTATTGAGCCTTTTTTAGCATGATTGTACTCGTACATTCTCTCAAATGCTTTTTGTTGTGTTTGGCTAAGAAGGGGAAGTGTGGGTAAATAGAGTTGTAATTTTGGAGGAGTAGAGCGATAAAATTTATCCAATAAAAAAAGGGAGATAGAGTCATCTTTTGTATCAATTAAAAGTTCCCGATTTTTGGAGAGTGACCAAAAATAAAGGAAAGGGAAATAATAAACAAACCCTTTTTTATCCTCTTTTGCAACTGCTTCTTGAAAAAGTGTTCTATCATCAATTTGCAAAGTTCGCAAATTTGTGAGTGCATCATTTTTCTCTTTCATGCTATTTTTTTGCTTGAGTGGTTCTAATATAATCCCCTCTAAATTTTTTAAATATTCTATAAATTCTACTAAATGACTCTCAAAAATCCCTTTGATAGAGAGAATATCATCATTTTGGATTGTCTCTAAAATCTCCTCTTTGAGGTTATTCCAATCAATGCTATGATTTTTCCAAATCGATTTATCTTTTAAAACTTGGATATGTTCGCTAAATTTTTCTACCGAAAAAAGGGTTTGGATTTGAGATTTCTCGATAAGATTTTGAAATTTTGGTATATCGATAAATTGCATCTCGCCATCTTTATAATCTACAAATTCAGAAGTGACTACAATTTTTTTCCCATTATTTTTGGGTTTGATATAGCTCAATGTTTTAAAAAAACTCTCATACCCCTCAATGCCACCCCGTTTGCTTTGGTCGTATAAATAAAAATGTTTTGATTTGTAGGTTACTTTATACAATAATCCACTGCTTTTAAAATTTTGATTTTTAGAGTAATTATTTGCCATGGCATGAACATCAACTCCTAAATGATACCCACACAAAAGCACTCCACATGAAACACTCACCGCATATTCTTCAAAAAAAGGGATACGGTATGCGACTACCATATTTTCTATTTTGGCAACAACATCCCAACCAAAATTGGAAAAATTTTTATAGAGAGGATACGCTTGGTTTGAAGTATCATGTCCATAAGTGAGAATTTGTATATGCTCATAATTTTGAGCCTCTTTTAAAATATCCTTAAAATATCTATCATCTTTTGGTAGAAGTAATTTTCCCCCATCGCCCAGTGCTTTTGCCATTTGCAATTTGTGTTTAATAATTGTTTTTATATCTTTAAATCTATCAATCCCCTCATGCCCAATAGAGGTTAAAACTGTAATGTTTGGTTTGACATAAGTGGCTCTTCTGTAAGTTGTTCGAAGTGCTGAGATGGGTTGTTCTATTAAAAGTAACTCTGTATCTGATTTGAGTGAAGCAAGATTGCAATAAGTTGAAACGGCTGTATTCGCACTATTTAATCTTGTATAACTCTTGATTTGCTCTTTTAAAAGATGATAGAGTTGTACTTTAAACCCTGTTTTTCCATAGCTTCCTGTAATTAAAACCCTTTTTGCTTTTGAAATTTTGGAGCTATAAAGAGCAATTTCTTTGAGAGCGGTGTAAGTGTTTTCTACTTTAAGAGTTGGAATATTTGGTTTGAGATTGGAGCTTTTTTTTATCATGATGGCACTAATATTTTTTTTGATAGCACCCTCTATTTTATCTTCATTATTGGTTGTTTTAGAGTTCCAATCATCATAATACACTACAAACATATCTTTTTCTTGCAGATAATGATAGATATTATGAATCTCATAAATCTCTAAATCATCATGTAAATTTTCCCAAACCCCTTGTGTTATTTTGGCTAATTCCAAAGGGGAGAGCGATATTTTTCTCTCCATCATTTAGAGCTTTTGGAGAACTTTGTCTAAAATATTTTTATAAAAATCACTCTGTTTTAAATCTATCATCAATACAAAATTTTCTGCTTTTATGACATCAATAATAGTGCCACAGTCATGACTTATCCAACCAATTCCCCAAGTTCTTTGTTCTAATAAAAGCTCATTGCCAAATCTATTTTTTACATCTATAAAATCCTCTTTCTCCATTTTGAGTAGTTTGAATTTTTCATTCTCTTTTGTGTATTTTACAAATCCAACATGAAGATTTTTGGTTGCAACTTCTACATGGAAAAGATACTCTTTATCTCCAAAATCATAAAAATTTCCAAAGAGCTGTTTTTTGGGAAGGTTTGGATTTTGGTCTAAATTATTAAACCAATTTTTACAATATTCCTCTTTGAGAATATAAGTTGATGGCTCTTTTATATTGTTATTAACTAGGCTCAATTTGTTATTTTGCAAAATAATTTTATTGAGTGATTCAAAAAAATAAAGTAAGAGATTGGCTCTTAACTCTAAAAAAGAGGGGTTTTCTTTTGTAATATTTTCAAAACTTAACTGTTCTAAATTGTGTTTTAAAAGTAACTTGGCAACCTCTTTTTTCTTTTGGAGTTCTTCTAAAATAACTAATGTTTTATACATTTCTATCGATTTTTTGGGCAATGAATAATTCAATATTGTTGTATCAAATTTATTCTCTTCTCTCATTTTTAAAATTACATCGCTTACTCTGCCCAAATATAAATAGGCATTACCAATAATAAAAAGTAAATCTCCCCCTTGCACCTCATCAAAAAGGTTGGTTGCGAGTTCTTCTAAATCCTCACTATGTTTGACTAAAATTTCTGGCTTTGTAAGATTCTCATGCACATAATTCATAAAATTACCCGTTGTGTAGAGTTTATCAATTTTACTCTCATTTATCATGATTGCTAATTTCTCATGAGCCTCTTTTGTCCACGGGCTATCTTTTTTGGTAGAGATTCCCCCAACAAGTGCTACAATTTTGCCATCAAGCTTAAAGTGTTTCATGTCAGCAAATGCAGAACGCATCCCCTCAATAGCACCTCGTCTGCTTTGGTCATAAAAATGAACTATTCCTGATTGTTTTTGAAGATGAAGCATTCTTCCCATGGTCTCAAATGGAACTAAGCCATCATAATCTTTTGAAGCTTTTTGTACATCATATCCCATCTCTTTGATGGCTAGTAAAATTCCAACACTCATAAGAGGTGCATGGTTTTGAAAAAGGGGTAAAAAATAGTTTACAAGAATTCCATCAATATTTGCTTCAATATTCCATCCAAATTTTTTTGAATCGAAACTTTTTGAAATCACTCTTGCATGGTCATTTTGGTTTGTGCCATAAGTTAAAATTTCTAAATCAATTTTTCGTTTATAAAGTTCATTTAAAAGTTTTGGATATTCCTCAATGGTAGAGTTGAGAATACATTTTCCACCCTCAACTAAACCCTCAACAACAGAAGATTTTGCTCTCATGATGTTATCAATTGTTTTATGCATATCCATGTGATTTGGTCCAATGTTGGTAAAAAAACATAAATTGGGACTCACCATCTTAGCTCTCTCTACTCGGTAAACCTCATCACTTCCAACTGAAACTTCGTTAATCTCTACTTTATCATCACTCTCTAAATTAATAAGAGAACGCAAAACGGGAATTTCAGTATTGGCACTATTAAGCACTGCATGAGTTTTGACTTGAGCATTTAAAATATGGTGAAACTGCACTTTTGCACCTGTTTTTCCCTCTGTGCCTGTAATTAAAACGGTGTAAGGATTATGCTCTTTTCTTACAAGAATAGCACATTGTTTAAATGCTTGGAAACAATCTTGAACCAATAAAATAGGAACATTGATAAGTGGAGCATATTCTATATTGTCTAAAACAACTGCTTTTACCCCTTTGCTTAGAACTTTTTGTAACTCAGAAGCTATATCTTTTTTCTCTTTTATCCAATCTTGTATTGCCATGGTAAAATAAATATTGCCATTTTGATAAGTGCCATAAGTTCCAACACCACTAAAGCGAAGATTTTCATTTGGCTCTTGAAGCCATGTGCCATTTGTGTATTGCACTAATCTTTTTGGGGTTAGAAAAAGCTCTTTGTAATTCTCTATTTTTTGAGAAAGTTCTTTTGCCATCTCTTTAAATTTGGCTCTATCCTCTTGTTTCATATCCAAAATAGAGTAGTTAAAAAGGGGTTCATTTGGGTTTGCTATAAGTGTTTTTGTTCTTTGCATCCCTGCTTTTATCTCCTCTATCCACTGAGAAAGGGAAACTTCATTATCAAGATTTGGATTTTCTAAAAGTGCTGGAGCAAAACCATGAAAGGTTAAAAGATGGGTGAGGGTTACACAACTAAAAGTTCTACTATTTCCATCTGGAAAAGGGTGTAAAAGTTCTAACTCTCTTGGAACTAGCGCAATGGCTCTAAGTTTTTCATCATCTGTTTTTGCCTCTTTGATACTTTTATTGTAGCGATTGATTATCTCTTCCATTTTAGTAACCATGAGCATTTGAATAGTATGTTTTACTTCATAAAATTCATGAAGTGTTAATTTTCCATCCAGTGCATCTTGTTGTTTTTTATCAATATTTGGATACCAATTTCTATAATTAATTTTGCCATCTTTAAGCATTGCGTTATATATTTCATCAACATCAAGTTCATTAGCAGTTTTGCCCCATTTTTTGGAATTAAAGAGAGCAGTTCCATCATCTTTTCTCATGGCAAAAACTTCAACTAAATGTTCATAAGTGGTTGATTTTGCAAAAAAAGGCATTCCTGAATTGAGATAACGAATATCTCCAGGGCTTGACTTAAGGTTGCTTGTTGCAACACTAAGCATACAAACTTTGTGTAATTCTCGTAAGTAGGTTGCTCTAAGACCATCACCAATTTCATAATTATCAAGCATAAAAGCAAAACCATTAATTAAAGCTTGAACACTTCCTCGCTCTCCAGCTTCATAGCCTACCCAACCATCATATTTTTTTTGAAATCTTCCATCGACAAAAAATCTCCAGAGTTGTGATTTATCAAATTTTTGTAAATAATGTATTCCAGACATAGTTTTCCTTTTATGTTGTGTAGTGTTAAAAATCTGTTTTATAAAGTCTTGCAAAAAAACAAGATGCATGTTGGACTGAATCAACTCTTACCCATTGTCTTGTGAGTTTAAACCTAAAACTATGTAATGCTTTTTTGGGTTCAATATGCGGATATGAGCTTTCTTGGCTATTAAAAGTTTTCATTAATCCTTTTGCACTGAGGAGCATATTTTGCATAATCCAATTTGCTTTTGCTTCATCTTTGAGATATTTTGCCAAATAATATGCACTGACAATCCCCTCACATCTTGAAGCATCATGATAAACATGGTCGCCATATTCATAAAAAAAGCCACCAATATAATCTTTGTTATTTTCGAGTGTATTTTCTTGAGTGTACATATGTTCAAACATTATTTTTGTGTCATTAAAGACAAAATTTATATAGCTTTGTTTGTTGAAATTTTTAACTTTTACCCACTCCTCAATTGCTTGCATAAGCCATGCATCCGCTGGAAGGGATTCAAACATGGAGCTATATTTTATAGGTCGCACATGGATTAAAAAGTCTAATGCCATCTCTGCTTTTGTGAGTAAATCTTGTTTTAAATCTTTGTCAATATCTTTGACATGGAGATAATAAAGCCCAAGACCCAAAAGTGCTTCTCCAGGATAATAAAATGAGAATAACTCTTTTTTCACCTCATCACTAAGAGTAATTAATGGTTTGCCATCATTAAATTTTGGATGGAGATAATACCCTATAAGTTCCCCATTATCATCGACTCGGCTAAGAATATGACGAACCAATCCATCCATCTCTTTTTGGTAGCATGTATCACCTGTTTGGATATAGTAATGGACAAGTGCAACAAGTCCAATTCCTGCACCACCGAGTTTTGATTTTTTGTTAAAAAATGGGTAACAAGCAAACTTATTTTTATATGTATGTGTTTGAAAGGTGGAGAGTAAAAAGTCGAGAGATTTTTTTGCTTTTTGCAAATAGAGTTGATTGCCACTAAGCTCATATCCCCGAATAAGAGAGATTGTTCCACCGCTATGTCTTAAAATATTGTTGTAAAGAGGCATTGTCATATTTGGGTGCATGTCATCAACGATTGTGTTGAAATAAGGGTCATAATAATATAAAAAGCTTCCGTCTTCATTCATATTTTCAACAAGCCAATTAATACTTTTTATTGTTTTATCGTAGATTTGTTCTTTATTAAAGGTAATAGGTAGTGGATAGCCTCGCTCTAATTCTAAAACTGTATCTTTAAAAGAGATAAAAGCTTTCGATTCTATAAACGAATATTCAATTGCTTCTCTTCTCATGAGATGCACTCGCTCACTTATTTTATCTGTTTGTTGTGCAATACCACACTGCTTGGAGAGATAATTAAGAAGTTGTGGGACGCTCATAATAGATTTTGTAAATCCATCTGTGGGCATAAAAAAGCGGGTTATCCCTTGATATGTATATTTTAAACCATTGACTCCTGCTTCAAACCTATTTGGAGAGAGCATCTTCATGGTTGTTAAATTTCGTATATTGCATTCATACTCATTTGTGACAATTTCAAAGAGAATTCTACATGATGAGGTGTCTTTGAGATTAAACTGTATAAAACTTTTATTGTTTTTAAGTTGCGTATTTATTCTATTGATTGTTTTGGAAAAGCTCTCTTTTTTAGAACCCCAACGGATAGGTTTATTTCCAGCTTGGAAGAGGGTAATATAGATTTGAGATATTTTTTTATCATAATGAAAAAGTTGTTCATACTCTTTGAGCAAAGGGATATTATAGAGTAGCGAGTTTCGTAAATCACTAAAAAAAGATTCGAGTTGTTGTTTATTTTTCACATTTGACTACTTTAACAAAAGGATTAATGAAACACGGTCATTGACATGAAGTTTATTGAAAATGGAAGTGATGTGTGCTTTGACTGTTCTTATGGTTACATTTAATTTTTCTGCAATTGCATTATTATTGAATCCTTTTAAAATCAAATAAATAAGAATAATCTCTTGTTTGGTAAGTCTGGATTGAATCACTTCAAGAGATTCTTCGTTGAGTATAGGTTTATTCAAACTTGAAACTAAGGCTGTTGTTAAGACTGGATAAGTCCATATTTGACCATCGGCAACAGTTTGCCACATCTGTTTAAAATGATTTTTTAACATTCTTGAATTTCCATACGCTTTGACACCACTATAAATTAAATTTTTTCCAGTTGGAATTATTGGTGCTTTTTCTAGAATAATCACATTTTTTGGAAGTTCATTCGCTGTAATAAGTGTATTTATTTCATGAGCCACGCTATCATAATCAACCACTATTATGCTATCAATATCTTTTTCTAGTACCTCTTGTAATGACTCCAAATCATAGACGGTAGTAGAGTTTTCAGTTTGGAATTTTTTGGTCCATTCATCTAGTATATTTTCATTAGTGCTAAAGTATATAGTTTTCATTTTATCTCTCCGAAAAAACATATTCTTTTGATTTCAATATAGGTTTTAGCAAATATTGCATTACTGTTTTGCGACCTGTAACAATATCGACACTTACTACCATGCCTGGAATGATTTTGAGTGGATGTTCTGGAGTGCCGAGATAATTTTTGGTTGTTTGTATATTTATAAGATAATGAGTTTCCCCTTTTTCATCTACGACTGTATCGGGTGAAATATTGACAACCTCTCCAGTGAGAGCGCCATGAATTGCAAAATCATAGGCTGAAACTTTTACCTTTGCAATAGCTCCTGGATGTAAATAAGCAATATCGCTTGGTTTAATTTTTACTTCTAAATAGAGCCTTTTATCAGTAGGCACAATCTCCACTAAATTAGCACCAGGTTTTATAACTCCTCCAACTGTATTGACATACAATTTTTGTACTATTCCAGCCACTGGAGATTTTACCATGGTTCTGTTTACTTGGTCACTATAGGCTACTTGTTGTGTTTGAAGCCTTTCAATTTCTGAAGTTATTTCATTTAACTCTTTTTTGGCAACATTCATAAATGTTTGTTTGGCTTCTCGTCGTTTACTTCTTTGCTCTTCAATCACTTGAGCTAATCGAGGTAAAGAGAGTTTAGCTGCTTCAATATCATTTTGAATCCCATTTTCTTCCCGTTTTAATTTTAAAAAGTCAACTCTTGATTTGACTCCCTCTTTTACCATAGGTGCTGTCATGGCTATCTCTTCGGTGACATATTCTAACGATTTTCTTAAAGTTTTAATTCTAGCTTCTGCTTCTGTATAAGCTTGTTTTTTTTGCTCAATTTGTATTACCCATGAATTGTCTTGTTCCAAAAATTCATTGATATCTGATAAATAAAGCTCTTTAGCTTGTTTTACAAATCTAGAAAATTGAGGGTCATCCACTTTTGGAACTTTAAAATTTTTATCATTTGCTTCTGCATAGAGACGAATTTTTTTTGCTTTTAATTCCAAAAATTTAAGTTCATTTGTTTGTGAGGTGGAAGTTGTCGTAGAGTTGTTGATTTTAAGAATAATTTGTCCCTCTTTTACATATTGACCTTCGTTTATCAAGATAGCTTCGACAATACCACCTTCAAGGTTTTGTATAATCTGATTTTGCCCAAAAGGGACAACTTTTCCACTCCCTCTTGTTATCTCATCTATTTCGGCAAAAGATGCCCATATAATACTTAAGACGACAGTAATCAACCATATCCGTATAACTGTACTCACTCTTTTTGAAGTTCTCTCAAGTATAGCAGCACTTAAGCTTTGCATAAACTCATAATCATTTTTTGTAAATTCTACTTGGGAGTTGTTATTCTTCTTTTTCTTCATGTTTCCTTCCTCCGCTGAGTTTTGCAAGAGCTTGGTGTTTTGGTGCATCAATAATAACTTTTCCATCATGCACAACAATTATTCTTTCCACTATTTTGAGGAGCGTCATTTTTTGTGTCACGATAATTGATGTTATGCCGTCAAGACTCTTTTCAAAATTTTTCAAGAGTTTTGATTCTGTGAGTTGGTCCATTGAGTTGCTTGGCTCATCCATAAGCATAATTGGAGTATCAAGTAAAAATGCACGAGCAATCCCAATGCTTTGTCTTTGTCCGCCTGAGAGACCTTGACCTCTTTCTCTAATTGGCATCTCATACCCTCTTGGATGCTTATTGATAAACTCATCTGTACCGCTAATTCTTGCAGCTTTAATCATCGCTCCATCAGTTGCATGGGTTGCTCTAAAGATGATATTGTCTTTAACTGAGCCTTTAAATAACATAACATCTTGTGAAACATAACTCATGTGTTTTCTCAAATCGGCTGGGTCAATTTGTTTGATATCAATCCCATCAAGCAAGATTTGTCCAGAATCTGGTTCATATAATCCTAATAATAATTTTAAAATACTACTTTTACCCGAACCAATTTTGCCAATAATAGCAACATGCTCACCTGGAGTGATTTTAAAAGAGACATTTTTAAGTGCTGGTAAATCATTGTATGGATAAGTAAAAGTTACCTCTTTAAACTCTATATTGCCACTAAATTCTGGTGCTTGAACAAAAGATTTTCCAGCAGGTCGCTCACTGGGTTGCATGATGATTTCATTGATAGAATCATAAGAAGCTTTTGTATCTTCATAGTTTGTAAGGATAGAGGCTACTTGCCCCATAGGTGAAACAGTTCTTGCTGATAAAAGCACTGTAGCAATCAATCCACCCATGGATAATTCAAAATCTTGAATGAGATACACTCCATAAACAACTACCATCACACGATTAAGTTGAATCAATAATCCCGTGATTGTTGGAAGTGACATAGATAACATGCGAGAAGTCAAACTTTTATTTGCTATTTCCCCACTTGCTTCCTCCCATTTCCATTGAACTTGCCCCAATGTTCCTAGTGTTTTGAGCGTTTCTATATTATTGAGCGTTTCTATGAGGATGGAGTTTTTTTGCGCACTTGCATTGTGTGTGCTTTTAATACTATTTTTGAGTGTTTTTTTGATAAAAAAAGCATAACCGATAATTAAAACAGTCGTAATCAAAGGGATTAAAACAAGGTCTCCTCCAATATAAAATATTACAAATAAAAAAATAACAGTAAAAGGTAAGTCTATCACAACTGCCATGGTAGCACTCGTTAAAAAACTTCGAATAGAGTCAAAATCTTTAAGTTTACTTGCAAAAGTACCAACGGAAGCAGGGTGATTTGCCATTTTGAGATTTAATATTTTTTCAAAAATAATAGAGGACATGATAATGTCACTTTTTTTGGCAGCACTCTCAACTAAAAATGTTCGAGTAAATTTCAAAAAAGTATCAAGCGTTAAAATAATAGTTACACCTATTGCAAAAATCCAAAGTGTTTCTATCGCATTATTTGGCACAACTCTGTCATACACATTCATAGTAAAAAGGGGTGAAGCTAAAACAAAAATATTGATAAGTAAAGATGCATATAACACCTCTTTATAGGTTCCAATAGAGAGCTTAATAGTACTCCAAAACCAATGTTTTTGGTTTAAATTCAGACTTTTATCATCATCGTCACTATACTGGAACGCTTTTTTGATTAAGAAACCATAACCGATATATTCATCTTCTAAGACATCCATCTCAACCCATTGTTCAATAGGCTTTTCTGAGGGCATGATAATTTTTGCTTCGGACCTATCTTCATTAAACGAATCTATAATACAGGCACTTTGATTAGATAAAAGAACAATCATAGGAAGTTGTAGAGGGGAAATTTGAGCTAAAGGTCTTTTAAGAATACTCGATTTAAGACCCGCTTTTTCTGCTGCACGAGAAAAAAGTCCTTTTGCATTAGTAATAGAAAACAATTCTGGCGAGTCCGTTCCTGGTTCAATAGGAAGCCCAGCAGTAAGGGCTTCGGCAGTAAATGGTTTATGATAGAGCTTTGTAAAGAGAACCAAGCATTCAAGCAAAGAATCCATCCGTAAATTATCAACACCTGTTGGAAACATTATATACCTTTTAAATTTTTCATTAATGAGTTAATTCGACTTCAATACGGCGGTTTTTATTACGACCTTCTTTTGTTTCATTGTCTGCAACTGGGACTGATGAGCCTTTTCCAATTGCTGTGAATCTCTCTTCATCTATTCCATGACTAGCAAGTGCTTCCATAACAGAATAAGCACGATTTGTGGAAAGTATTTTATTTTTATGTTCATCTCCAGTGTTGTCTGTATGACCACTAATAATCACTTTATATGTTGGATTTTCCTTTAAAAATTGTGCAAAACTTTTAATTTCATCCATTGAATCGTCTGTGAGAGCATATTTTTGTAACTTAAAATATACTCGTAGTGTTTTTGTAAGAGGGTATCCTTTAGCATCAACTTTAAACCCTACTGGAGTTTTTGGAGAGATATCTTTGGAATCAAAAACACCATCACCATCTGTGTCAAGTTCAATTTCTTTTTTAGGAACAACTATCTTAACAGGTTTATCTATATTTTTCAAACTTTGATAGTCCTCAACAGGTTGACTAGCAGATTCTGTTCCAAAGTTAATAATAAGTTTTCGGACAACTATATCTACACGGTTATTAAGTGCTACGCCCTCATTTTCGTACAATCCATTTGTGTACAAAGGTGCTTCATCTCCAAGTGCATTGAGTGTAATATTTTCACTTTTTGCTCCTGCATCTATGAGTTTTTCTTTTACGGCTTGTGCCCTTTTTTGGGATAGATTAAGCATCTCTTTTTTTGACATTTGTGCATCATCAACGCTACCAAGTATGTCAAATTTCATATTCTTAAGTCCATAAGATTTGATTTGTTCGATAAGCTTATTTAATCTCTCTTTTGCATCTTGCGTGAGTATTTCACTTTTATCTGTAAATAAAAAACCACGGTATCTCTCAATACGCACTGTATCTTTATATATAAACGCACAGCCATAGAGTGTTCTCATTTTATTATTGAGGGAGTTATTACAAATATCTAAATCATCAACAATTAAATCTGTGTCTTTATCTAACAGTATTGGAAGTGTGTCAAGATTTTTTGGTTTTGTTGTATTTAAATCAAGTGTGAGTGTTGGAATACTATAATCTTGAGTATTTTTACCACGATGGGAATAATCAACCGTTGTATTTATATTTAAGCCTACATTTGAATAATCCACATTTGATTCACCCATGATAGTTGTGACCAATGTTCCAAGTGCGTCAAGTATTCTGTACTTTGCAAAAAGATTACTATAATCTGCATTAATTATTTGTGATTCAGCACTGATGAAATCATTTTGAGCTGATAATAAATCAAGCAACGAACGGCGACCCAAATCGTACTCTTTTTTATAGAGTTCGAGTGTTTTTTTTGCATTAGATTGGTATGCTTCAAGTGGGATTAACTGCTTACTAAGTTGTTCATGGGCTGTCCATGAAAGTGATAAATCATCAATAGTGTTTCGTCTAAGAGTATTTTTGATTTGTGTTTCTCGATGTACTTGACTCACATTTTTTTGAAGTGTTGCTTCATCTGCAAAACCATTAAAAAAGTTGTACTTAAGATACGCCATAGCTCTAAAACGGTCCCGTTCTCCCTCTGACCCACCAAGATTACTTGTCATGTTTTGGGCAACTTCAACATCTACTTGAGGATAAAAAGCTGATTTACTTTTTTGATATGAGGCTTGTGCTAATTTGATATTATATTTACTCACTAAAAGTGATGGATTATTGAGCATTGCAAATTGTGTTGCATCTTCTAAAGTTTCTGGTAAAGCAAAATTAGCTTCAGGTCTTGTTATTGCGTCTAAATCAAGATATCTTCCAAAAACTTTATGCATGTTATATTTGCTATCTTTGAGGTTATTTTCCTGCACAATATAGTTTGATTTTGCTAAGGCTAGGGATGATTCCATCTTGTTTACTTCTGAGAGTGTTGTGAGTCCTGAATCATAAAGTTTTTGAACTTTTTCTAGAATTTCTTGATTAATATCAATATTTTCTTGAGCATTTTGGAGTAACTTCTTTTGTTTTAAAATAAGAAGATATTGATTGACCATCTCAAAAGCAGTACTATTTACCTTTTCTACATAATTATATGCGGCTGCAAGTATTCTGTTTTCTTGCTCTTTTATTTGATAAGTTGTTTCAAATCCTTTAAAAATATTTTGAGTGTAGGCTAAAGTGTTATCATAAACAGTAAAATCAAAAGCATTGTTTTGTACTCCAGCTGGGCGACTTTTAAGCTTTGTATTTTCATATCCAACTCCCAAAGATAAATCAAGCTTAGGATAAAATCCAGCTTTTGCAATGTTCATATCTTCTGTTGTTGCATTGTAGTTATTTAATCGTTCCAAAATTATAGGGTTTGTAGATAAAACCTCACCCACAGTTGTTTTTAAATCTTCTGCACTAAGCATAGAAATAACTGCTAACGCTATTAGAGATAATTTTTTCATGGTTCTTCCTAAATCGTTATTTATTTATAAGCATCTTATTGATGTTATTATTTGTGATATTCTCATCAGCTTTATTATTCTTTTGTTGTATCTTTTGAAGTTTTAAAATCTCTTCAACTGCTACTGGTTGTATATAAGGGAACTCTTTTTTTACATTAGATTGAATAATGTCCGAGGCATACACTGACAAAAATGATAATGTTACAAATAAGGCTCTTAATAAAGAAAGCATTTTTTATTCCTTAAACTTTTGGATTACTTGAAGATTGGAATAATATCTTACAATGGTGATAAATAGCTGATTTTAAGCTAATATTCCTAATTTTAAAAGCTTTATCTGATATACAGCTTGATAAAAATTTGGGATTCTAAATAAAAAGCTATATAATTAGCGAAATGTTTAAAGGTGGTTTGTAGATGAAAATTATGTTTGTGGTTTTAATGTTTTTAATGATGGGTGTTTCTCTTGAAGCATACGAGAAGCAGATTGTACTTGATAAGTTTAATAATAGGGCGAGTGCGGAATTAGCATTAAAAAAATTTAAAAATGATGAAAGTTATGCAGAATTTGAGTCTCTAGCTAATGATAATGACTTAAAAATTCTCATGTGTTCTGCTGATGATTCTTATATTTTGGTAGTAGAACCAATAGGGAATAAATATATACTTCAAGCAGTGATGGATATTGTTAAATTAAAGTTTGAAGATTCTTATAGTGAATATTTAACTCCATGTAAAGTAGCTTTAAATTCGGTTGAAGTTGTTTCAAAACCAGTTGAGGTAGCCCCAAAACCAGTTCAAGTTGTTGCAAAACCAGTTAAAATTATTGCAAAACCAGTTGATAGTATTGAAAATATATCTTCCAAACGGGAATATTTGGCAAAAATTATTTTTTCAACTTTTAGTACAAAAGAAAATGCTCGTAGAGAACTAAAAAGTTTACAGCATCATGAAATTTATAAAGAACTTGATGCTTTGGCAGTAAAAAATTATTTTACTATTCAGGTTCGTTCACTTGGTAAGTATAAAGCATTATTAGTAGAACCAATAGTGAGTCCAAAAGTCTATCAAGAGGTGATGACATTAATTAAAAGAGTATATAAAGACGCATATGGTATTGATGATAGTATGGTTGCAAAACAAATATCAAAAAAATCAGTAATCCAAAATTCTCACACATCAGTACCTAAGCCTGTAATTAAAAAAGTAAAACAAGAGATAAAGGCAAAAAAACCTAAACAAGAGATAAAAGTAGAAACGCCTAAACAAGAGATAAAAGTAGAAACGCCTAAACAAGAAATAGCGGTAGAAACTCCTAAGCAAGAAATAGTAGCAGAAACGCCTAAGCAAGAAATAGCAGTAGAAACGCCTAAGCAAGAAATAGCAGTAGAAACGCCTAAGCAAGAAATAGCAGCAGAAACGCCTAAGCAAGAAATAGCAGTAGAAACGCCTAAGCAAGAAATAGCAGTAGAAACGCCTAAGCAAGAAATAGCAGTAGAAACGCCTAAGCAAGAAATAGCAGTAGAAACGCCTAAGCAAGAAATAGTAGCAGAAACGCCTAAGCAAGAAATAGCAGCAGAAACGCCTAAG
>CAMCYC010000043.1 GCA_945883795.1 Sulfurimonas crateris
TTAATAAATTGGTTTCGACACCTTTGATTATATTTTCTTCTACTATCAAAGACTCCACCATCTCTTGAACTAAATCCAAATTTGGAGTGTTTAAAACTACATTTCTAGCAATAACACGGTATTTGTCCATGTCAATTTGAGCACGACTTCCACGAACTGCTGGACCTTTTGTTTGATTGAGAATACGAAATTGAATTCCCGCTTCATCGGTGATAAGTCCCATCTGTCCACCAAGAGCGTCAATCTCTCGCACCAAATGCCCTTTTGCAAGTCCGCCAACGGCAGGATTACAACTCGTAGCACCCACATTTTCAGCTAACATAGAGATTAATAAAGTTTTGTTTCCCATTCTCGCACACGACAAAGCAGCTTCAACGCCAGCATGTCCGCCACCAACTACTATTACATCATAATTCATACTTATTTTCCAAATTTAGAATAATTTTGCCAAATTATAGCAGTTAGTAAAACTATAAATATTTAAATGATTCTAAATTGATAAAAGATTAATAATATTTTGATTACAATGACTAAAATATTATTTATATCAGGCTGAAAAATGAACACTATTAATGTATTGGCTGTGGATGATGAACCGTTCAATTTGGACTTGATTGAGCTCTCCTTTATGGACAATTTGAATGTCAATCTCACCAAAGCTATCAATGGTAAAGATGCTTTGGAACAACTTCAAAGTTGTGATGCAGAAGTGATTTTACTTGATTTAAGAATGCCTGTCATGGGTGGACTTGAAACCCTTGAAATATTAAAAAAAGATCCAAAGCTCTCAAAAATCCCTGTCATTGTTGTAACGGCAAATAGTGAAGAAAAATACAAAGCTCTCAAACTTGGAGCAAATGATTTTTTGAGTAAACCTGTAGATATTGAAGAGCTTAAACTTAGAACTTTTTCTCAAGCTTCTTTATACAAAACACAAAAAGAGTTAGAAACTTTAAATAAAAATCTTGATACTTTAGTAGAACAAAGAACGCAAGAACTCAATAAAGCACTCAAACATGCAAAAGAAACAGAGTATGAAATTTCGCTCAGACTTGGTCGTGCAAGTGAATATAGAGATTTAGAAACTGGTATGCATATCAAAAGGATGAGTCATTATTCAGCGCAACTTGGTCGTTTATCGGGAATGAATGCAGAGGAGGAGCAACTACTCTTATACGCATCGCCTTTGCATGATATTGGAAAAATTGGAATTCCCGATGCTATCCTTTTAAAACCTGGTAAACTCAATGATATGGAATTTACCTTAATGAAACAACATGCTGCTATTGGCGGACTTATGCTTGATGATGGGGATAATTATCCAATCATTAAAACGGGAAAAATTATTGCTGTGCAACACCATGAAAAATATGATGGAACAGGATATCCAAATGGACTCAAAGGGGATGAAATTCATATCTATGCAAAAATAGTTGCGATTGCTGATGTTTTTGATGCTTTATCCTCGAAGCGTATTTACAAACCAGCTTTTCCACTTGAAAAAACATTACAAATTCTCAAAGATGGAAAGGGAACCCATTTTGACCCACATCTCATTGACCTTTTTGTCAATAATATTGATTCATTTTTAGAGATTCAAAAAGAGTTTCCTGATAATGAAGAAACACCTCATATCCTTAATTTATTGGAACAAACACGATGAAAATATTATTAGTTGAAGATGAACCGTTTAATTTAATTGTACTCGAAGAGATGATAAAAATTTTTTATGAAGAGATAGAAATAGCAACTGCAGAGAATGGGCAGATAGCTTGTGATATACTCAAAACTGATTCTTTTAATCTGATTTTAAGTGATATTAATATGCCAATTATGGATGGATATAAACTGATAAAAAAGATTAAAGAGGAACTCAAAATAGATACACCTACTGTTGCTGTTACAGCTTTTGCAATTCAAGGGGATAAAGAAAAACTTTTGCTTGCAGGATTCAATGATTATGTTTCAAAACCTATTGACATGAGTGAATTAGAAAATATTTTAAAAAAATATTTAGGATAATTTTTATGCTTTTATTTTTTTTCCTCTTAATAAACGATGACACTATCGCATGACAGAAAAACATACAATAATTGCTCTTCAAGAAGAAAATAAGCAAAAAAATCTTGAAATTACAGCACAGATGCAACTTTTAGACCAATATAAAAGGGCGCTTGATGCAAGTTCTATTATCTCAAAAACAGACATTACAGGGATTATCACCTATGTAAATGATAAGTTTTGTGAGATTAGTGGCTACTCTCGTGAAGAGCTCATTGGTAAATCTCACAATATTGTACATCATGCAGATATGCCAAATGAACTATTTTATGAATTATGGGAAACTATTAAGGCGAATAAAACATATCATGCGGTTATAAAAAACAAAAAGAAGAGTGGTGATTTTTATTATGTTGATACAACCATTGTCCCTATTGTAGGAGCTGATGGAAAAATTATAGAATATTTTTCGATTAGACATGATTTAACTGACCTTATAAAAGCAAAAGAACATGCTATTAGTGCCGAAAAAGCTAAAAGTACTTTTTTATCTACCATGAGTCATGAGCTTCGAACACCGCTCAATGCTGTTATAGGTTTTTCCCAAATTCTTTTGACTAAAGATACTATGCCATTTGAAAGCCTTAAAATATACATTGGTAAAATAAACTCTTCAGGAAAACATCTCTTAAATGTTGTGAATAATTTACTTGAATTTTCAAAAATAGAATCTGGAAAAATAGACTTTAATCAAAAAAGTATCAATTTACATGACCTTATCTTAGCTATTTTGCCATCAGTTGAAGCGATGGCGTTATCAAAAAACATTGCAATCGAACAACAAAATTTAGCTGATGGACAATTATATATAGATGAACAACTCTTCAAACAAGCGCTTACTAATCTTTTATCTAATGCTGTTAAATTTACGGCTAATAATAAAAGAATAACTCTTTCTTATATGAAGAATGATAAATTCCATATTATCAGTATATGTGATGAAGGGTTTGGTTTAACAAAAGAGCAAATAGAAATCATTTTTGACCCATTTACTCAAATACAAGAACACCAAAACGGTCTAGTCAAAGGAACAGGACTTGGATTAGCAATTACTCAAAAAATCATGGAATTACACCATGCATATATAAAAGTAGAAAGTGAACCAAATGTTGGAAGTTGTTTTCATCTCTATCTTCCACAATAATAAGGATTAATAATGCAAAAAAAATTAGAAAATATTATAAAAAATTTCAATATAACAGAACAAGTATTAGAAGAGAGAAAAGAGGTTGGTTTATATATAGAATCATTGTCCTCTTTAATTGTAGACAGATTTTATGATTACTTTTTATCACACCATGATTTTGCTAAACTTATCAGTATTTCCGAACTTCCAAGACTCAAAAGACTAAGAGGTCAGTTTATTGTCTCTTTATTTAATGATTCGTTTGATGAAAAACTTTTAGATAAAATATCTCATGCACACGATGATTTCCCTATCAAACTTACTCCTTATATTATTGCATCTATTTTTGAAATAACTACACAAACCATTATTGACATAGCATCTGTAAATAATCATCTTCAAAGACAACTAAAAGTGATACTCAAGTTTTTACACATAGCTGAATTTGTTATCCAATCAAATTTTTCACAAAATAGTAAAGTTGAAATCAACGCATCAAAAAATACACTCTTAACTGCTCTTGAATCTCTTTTTGAAATGCTTGCCATACACCGAAATAAACAAGAATATTTACTCAAAGCTTGGAAAAATAAAACTATCCAAAAACCTTATTCCTATGAACTGCCATCTGAAAATATAGAATTTTGTACATTTAATGATAAACTCGCAAATATTCAACATCAATTTACAAATATGCAAGAATTTAACATTGACCTTCACTCAATAAATGAATGGCATGTTAAATATCATGATGCAGTAAATAATTTATACAAGATGATTTATGCAGAGAGTTCGTTAGAAGAACAAGAAAAAGAGATAGAAAATATAAAGTATATCTCAGAAAATTTATTTGAATTTATTAATAAACCCTTTCAACATACAGCCTCTTTAACTTTTTTAACAGTCAATGCAGGGATGCGTTTTATTCAAAAATATGGGCATATTTTAAATGAAACTAAATTTATCCCTTTTAATAATAGTGATAAAATGATTGAGTTTATAGAACTTTTACTCAAAGAGTCTCTAGCAAATTCCCTTTCGTGGATAATTTCATCTTATGATGTAAATAAAACTAAAAATTTAGTTAAGAGTGATATTCAAGAAGAAATTATCTTTAATTCCACAACAATTTATATCTCTTTGAATATTAAGCCTCTTCCCTATAAAGCATTTATATATGATGTAATTTATATATTTCTAGAAATCTTGAAAATTACTTTAATCAATAAGGAAAAAGAATATTCTCTGACTATTTTAGCTGATAGAGCCGAAACTGCAAATCGTTCTAAAGATATCTTTTTGGCAAATATGTCACATGAACTCAGAACTCCGCTCAATGCAATTATCGGTTTTTCCCAAATTTTAAAAATTAGACCAGAAATACCACAAAACCTACGCTCTTATATTGAAAAAATTTCAATTTCTGGAAATAACCTTTTGAATTTAGTGAATACTATTTTAGATTTTGCAAAACTTGAAGCTGGAAAAATATCCTATCATCCACGCATAGTGCTTATTTCTGAAATAATTAATGAGGTTTCAGTTATCACCTCTTCTCTAGCAGAAGCAAAACATATATCTTTACAACTCCCATCAGAGATATCTTTAGTCTTACATGTAGATGTACAACTTATGAAACAAGTGCTTATTAATATTCTTTCAAATGCAATTAAATTTACGCCTGAATATGGAAAAGTAAATCTATCAATACTTTTTGACAAAAAAAACAATGAATTTGTCATGACGATAAGTGATAATGGTGTAGGCATGAGTCCAGAATCTCTCGCAAAACTTTTCACCCCATTTACTCAAATAGACAACCCTTTACAATCTGCTTCTAAAGGAACGGGACTTGGTCTTGTCATAACAAAACGGATAGTTGAAGATTTACATAGAGGACGAATATGGGTTGATAGTATCTTAGGTGTTGGAACAAATTTCCATGTTTCTATCCCAGCATCAGGGCATACGGGAAAAGTAGAAATTTTTGAATCAACAACGGGTGCAAATACTAAATTACTTATAGTAGAAGATAGCGAAGAATATGTACAAATTTTGGTTGATAAACTTAAAGGTTTTTTTAATATGACAGTCACCAATTCTATCAATAAAGCAAAAGAACTTTTAGATTCAAAGCAATATGATAAAATAATTTTAGACTTTTTTTTAATAGATGGTATTAGCTCTGAAGTGCTTCATTTTATGGAAAAGAAAAAAATACAAATCCCTGTTTATATTATTTCTGCCGAAGATGATTTTAAAATTGTAGAGCATCTCCAAGAATCAAATAATATCGTGGGAATTTTCAATAAAAAGGATGTTGTACTCATTTGTGATGTGATAATTGGAACTCATAATGCATAGAATTATTATTCCTGAGTCATTTCCGAACCTACCATCTTCAATTGAAAAAATACAAAAAATGTTTGCTAAAGACAATTTGAACTCTGACATGTTGGCAAAAATTCTTCAAGAAGAGCCACTACTCTCTGCAAATATCCTCAAACTTGTAAATTCAGCCCATTATGGATTAAACAATCAAATAACATCAATCACGCATGCAGTTGTATTACTTGGAACAACTGTTATACGGGGAATTGTGATGGCTGCAGTTTTAAAAAAATCATTTCCACTCAATTTATCTCCCTATAAAATCTCAATAGAATTCTTTGATAAAATCTGTATTTTACGAGTTCGACTTTTAAAAGAGTGGCTAAAAGGGAATACTACAGATATGAAAACTTTATTCTCGGCAGCTTTTTTAATGGAAAGTGGAAGAATTGTCATGGCACATGAAATCTTAAAACATAACTTATCCAATCAATTTATAGAACTCACAAAAACAAATACACTTTTGGATTCAGAAATTCTTTTGTTCAATGTGGATAGTTACAAAGTAGCCGCTTTACTTTTTAAACAATGGAATTTTGATGATAATTTTACGGTTTTGATAGCTGGTGTATCCAATCCTACAACATATGAACAAAATTTTTTACATATAATTTCTACTGCTATTGGAATAGACGGTATTTTAGAAGAGAGCAATATCACTCAAGCAAGCAAATTAGTTGAAGAATATCAATTTGACCTTGTAAAATTTACGAATGCGATTAAAGTCATAAAAAAAGAGATGTAATTACATCTTTATGGAATAGAACATATGAATAAATTTATCCACAAAATTTTAAATGCATCACATACCTTTGAACCACAAGAACGGTTGTTGATGTATAAATTTCAAACACTCATGGCATTGATTGTACTCTCCTCATTTGTTGTATTTGTCATGATGTTTATCAGATATTTAGAAGGGAATTACAAACAAGCCATAGCAGATTTAATATTTATTTTAGTTACTTTTTTTGGTTCATTTTTACTTCGTCGTTGTAAACATTACTATTATGTAGTCGCTAGAAGCGTTCTTTTTAGTGGTTTATTAATTGAGATTTGGCTTTTACATGCTGTACCTGAGAGTCAAAGTCGTATCATTTGGTTTAGCATGACTATTGCTATTATGTTTTTTATGCTCAATAAGAAAGAGGGTTTTTACTGGCTTGGAACACTTATTTTTATTTTAAGTGCCATCTTTATTAGTAGTGATTTTCTCCATTTAAAATTCTTAGATTTTGCTATATTTATAGTAAATTTAATTATGCTAGCGATGGTTTTACTCTGGTATGAAAGTATCAAAGATGATAATGAACTCTATCTTAAAAATCATGCTTCAACACTCGAAATGGAGATTGCCAATAGAACAAAAGAGCTAAAAGATGCCCTCAAAGAGGCACAAACAGCACAAAAAGCAAAAGATGTTTTTTTTGCAAATATGAGTCATGAACTTCGCACTCCACTCAATTCCATTATAGGATTTTCACAAATACTCTCAAGGCAAAAAGATGTGCCAGAGACCATACAATCTTTTATAGAAAAAATAAATATTTCAGGAAATAATCTTTTAAAAGTGATTAACACAATTTTAAATTTTTCAAAAATAGAATCTAATAAAATGTTAATTACAAAAGAAGATATTAATATTAAAAATTTTATGATTGAAATTATTCATTCTGTGCAACCTCAAGCAAACAAAAAAAATATTACAATCCACACACAAATTGAAGAAAATAGCATACACGGAGATAAACAACTTCTCTCGCAAGCATTATTTTATTTGTTATCTAATGCTATTAAATACAGTCATAACAAAACTGAAATCTCTATTATTTCAAAAAAAGAAAATGGGCATTTTTTTATCAAAATAATAGACCATGGCATTGGTGTATCGCAGGAGAATAAAGAAAAACTTTTTCAACCATTTTCACAAATTAAACACAATGCTCAAGCTGAAGTAGATGGAACTGGATTGGGTCTTTATTTAACAAAAAAAATTATTGAACTTCATAATGGCAAAATTGAACTTGAGAGTGAAGTAGATAAAGGAAGCACTTTTGGAATTTTTATTTAAATTTTTTTAGATATAATTCGCATTCTAAAATCCGCACCCATACGGATTTAAAAAATATATCGATATTTGTACTTCGACAAATATCAAAAGGCAAAAGCATGAAAAAAAATATTCACCCAAACTTAGTAGCTTGTACAGTAACTTGTGCATGTGGAAACACATTTGAAACAAAAAGCCAAAAAGCTACATTGAGCATAGATATTTGTAATGAATGTCACCCATTTTTTACAGGTTCTGAACGAAATGTAGATACAGCAGGTCGTATCGATAAATTCAAAAAACGCTACAATCTCGACTAAGACCAAAAAAGTTGTTATTATTAGTTCCAACTCCGATTGGAAATATTGGCGATATATCGCTTAGAGCTATTGAAGCTCTAAGTGGAGCTGATGTACTTTTATGTGAAGATACTCGTGTTACAAAAAAACTTATCCATATTCTAAAAGAACGCTACAACACAATCTTTAAAGAAAATCAAAATTTTATATCACTGCACTCACACAATGAAAAAGATTTTATTGAAAAATTAGAACCCTCTTTTTTTGAACAAAATGTTGTTTATGCAAGTGATGCAGGTATGCCAGGTATTAGTGACCCAGGTCAAAAATTGGTAAAATATTGTATAGAACAGAGCATAGTGTATGATATTCTTCCTGGAGCAAATGCGGTTTTAACTGCTTTTGTGGCAAGTGGTTTTGTAGAAACTCAAATGCTGTTTTTAGGTTTTTTAGACCACAAAGGAAGTAGTAGAAGTAGTGGTTTACAAGAAGCCCTTTACAATGGATATACAACTATATTATACGAATCACCCCATAGACTTGAGAAACTTCTTTTAGAAATTGATAAAGAGGAAAAAACAAGAGAAATTTTTGTAGTCAAAGAGCTTACTAAAAAATTTCAAACCTATTTCCATGGGTATGCAAAAGAAATTTTAGAAAAATTAAATGGTAATTTTCGTGGAGAATGGGTAGTAGTGATAAAAGGCTCTCAAGGAGAAGCAACAACCGCAATAACGCAAAGCGATATACTTGAACTTGATATACCGAAAAAAGCTCAAGCAAAACTCATTAGTAAAATAACTGGAGAAAATACGAAAGTATGCTATCAAAGATTATTAGCACTTTAATTGCTATTAAGTAAATTTTTTAGCTAAAATGCCGCCATGTTAATATACGCAAAACAACCAGTAAATTATGTCATAGACAATTATCCAAATAAAATAAAGACTCTCTATCTTGCTAAAGAGCTTGAAAAAAAAGAGTATTCCCGTTTGATGAAGATGGGTTTTGAGGTAAAAAGGATTCCGCCTGAGGCCGCACAAAAAATGTGCAAAAATGGAAATCACCAAGGCTTTCTTGCAGAGGTTGATGAATACGAACTTTATCCTTATAAATCTTTTTTAAATAAAGAATTTATTTTGATTCTCTCAAATGTGACTGATGTTGGAAACATTGGGGCAATTGTAAGAAGCGCTTATGCTTTAGGCGTTGATGGAATCGTTGTAAGTGGAATGAAAAATTTAGCAATAGAGCCTATTCTTAGAACAAGTACAGGAGCGCTATTTGATATGCCGTTAGCTTTGGAACATAATATCCTTGATGTCTTAAATGACTTTAAAACATCAGGTTTCACCCTCTATGGTGCTGACATGGATGGAGAAGATATTAGAGGCGTTGCAGTAAAGCAAAAAAGAGTATTGATTTTAAGCAGCGAAGGTGAAGGTTTGAATGCTCGTATGCGTTCAAAGCTTGATAAAATTGTCAGCATAAAAATGTTACATGATTTTGATTCACTCAATGTAAGTGTAGCAGGAGCTATTTTAATGGATAGGATGAGAAAATGATTAGTGGACTTGATGGACTTGATAAATTAAAAGAGATTGGCGCTCAAAAGATACATGAAAAAACACATATAACAAGAGAACATATAGAAGCTATTTTACATAATAGTTTTGATGGTATGAATAAAATTCAGTTTTCTGGATTTTTATCCATATTGGAAAGAGAGTATGATGTTAATTTGAGTGATGTTAAAATAAAAGGTTTAGAATATTATTTGAATTTGGGAGGTAAAATGCCTCGCAATAGTAGTGTTTTTATTGAAACTAGAACTAAAACAAAGAAAACTCCTTATATTATAATGGCTTTACTTGTTATTATTATTGTTGCTTTTTTTATTTTAAATGAAAGATTTTTTGAAAATGATATGGAAAAAGTTCAAGATATAGATAATGAAAATATCGAAAATACAAAAAGTAATATCTTACCTGAACCTATTTTGGATACCAAAAAAGAGATTTTTAATAGTGAAGAGAATCTTTCTACTATAAAAATTGAGCAAACACCTCAAGATATAAATGTTAGCCTTGAAAAAGAAAAAATTCAAGAAAAAGAGAAAGTTCAAGAAAAAGTTCAACCCAATAAACAGATAAAACTAGAAGAGAGTACTATAAATTCTTTCAAAATTATACCAAATAAACGACTTTGGATGAGTTATAGAGATTTAAAAGAAGATAAACTCTATGAAAAAACTTTTTTAGGGGAATTGTCTTTGGATCCAAAAAAAGACTGGCTCTTAAATCTTGGACATGGAAATACAAAATTTGAACTTGATGGAGAAAATCTTGACTTTAGTTCTGTAAGAAATATGAAATTTTTATACAAAAATCATACTTTAAAAGAGATAAGTAGTACAGAATTCAAACAAATTCTTAAAGACCATAAATGGTAAACAAATTTTTTATTTTTATACTGATATTTAGTTTTGCTTTTGGTAGCACAGTAGAAGAAAATAAACTATTGAGTGAAAAAATTAAGACACTCATAGATAAAAATGTTTATGAAAAGAATAAAGATTATATCAATATTATCTTTTCACCTGCATCTGATTACATTATAGGTAAAAGCGTAGATTCTGCAAAAGTTATAGCAACACTCAAAGAAAATGGTTTACTTAATCTTTTTTTTAAAAAGCCAAGTGAACTAAAGCTAAGTTTTAAAACAAGTGGTTCACCCATATTTTTTATAAAAATCATGGGTGATACACTAAGGAATATAGGCTATTATCAATATGTTACAAAAGAATCGAATTTGGATAATTCTGAGTTTAACTGGAAAATAACACTTATCTCTGAATATGCAACAGACCCACTTATTTTACAAAAAGAACTTAAGAAGAGTGGTTGTAGTATTGTAGATATTCAAAGAAATTCCCCTACTGATTGGTCATATAGTATTGATGTGAGTCATGGCTATTTGAATATTCAAACGCTTCAAGATGCAAAAGAAGCACAACTCAAACGCTCTCTTTATGCACATTGGGTGGATGTTTCTAAAATAGATAGGCTCGAAATATCCTCTTCAAAAAGAAGTGATTGGTATCCATATCTAGCTTATTTTGATAATTCTTTGCATCTTTTGGAAGTTTTTAAAAGTGATGAAAAAACACTCAAAACAACTGTCAACATTCCAACAAATGCGAAATATATGAAACTTTCAGACTTGTATACGCTCAAAAATATTAAAGATACGCTTATTCTCAAACCAATTGGTTCAAGATAGTACTCTCTATTTTATTCTCAATTTTTTTTTGCTAGAATGTCGCCAATAATTACAAGGGTATAAAACCTTACACTCAGGAAACAAAATGTTTGATGAAATTGAATTTGATAGAATAAAAAGACTTCCAAAATATGTATTTGCAGAAGTAAATGAGCTAAAAATGGCTGAGCGAAGAGCTGGTGCGGATGTTATCGACTTTTCCATGGGAAATCCAGATGGGGACACACCTGAGCACATTCGAGAAAAACTTATAGAATCAGCCCAAAAAACAAAAACTCATGGCTATTCAACATCAAAAGGTATCCCAAAACTTCTCATGGCAATTGCAGGTTGGTACAAACGCCGTTATGATGTTGATTTGGATCCTATGACAGAGTGTGTTGCAACTATGGGTTCAAAAGAGGGTTATGCGCATTTGGCGTATGCTATCACAAATCCAGGGGATACTACAGTTGTACCAGACCCAACTTATCCAATTCATTCGTATGCTTTTATTTTAGCTGGGGGAAATGTTGTTAAATTTGGATTGGAGTTTGATGAGGATTACAAAGTTGATGAAGACCTATTTTTTCATAACTTAGAGAGAGTTTTTAAAGAAACTTCTCCAAGACCAAAATATGTTTTGGTAAACTTTCCGCACAACCCATCGACGGCTACTGTTACACCAGAGTTTTATGTAAGACTTGTTGCCATGGCAAAACAAGAGCGATTTTATGTTATCTCTGATATTGCTTATGGTGATATTACTTTTGATGGCTATGTTACACCTTCTATTATGAGTGTTCCTGGTGCTAAAGATGTTGCTGTTGAGAGTTTTACTTTAAGTAAAAGCTATAACATGGCGGGTTGGAGAGTTGGCTTTTTTGTTGGAAATAAAAAGCTTATAGGCGCTCTTCAAAAGATTAAATCATGGCTAGATTATGGGATGTTTACCCCAATTCAAGTAGCTGCAACGGTTGCACTCAATGGTGACCAACAGTGCGTCAAAGATATTGTAGATAAATATGACCACCGTCAAGATATTTTAATAGATGCCTTTGAGCGTGCTGGATGGCATATCCGAAAAAATCAATCAACAATGTTTGTTTGGGCAAAAATCCCTAAGAGTGTAATCCATTTAGGTTCATTAGAATTTTCAAAAAGACTTTTAAGAGAAGCACAAGTTGCTGTTGCTCCAGGTATTGGTTTTGGGGAATATGGTGAGGGATATGTTCGTATAGCACTTATAGAAAATGACAACCGTATCCGTCAAGCAGCAAGAAATATCAAAGAATTTTTAAAACAATTTGAAGAAAAGAAGTAGGAAGTATCATGATAAAAGTAGGAATTATAGGTCTTGGAACAGTTGGGACAAGCACCGCTCAAATTTTAAAAGAGAATGCTGATGTAATTTCTGCTCGTGCTGGTACCCAAATTGTTGTAAAACGGGGAGTCGTAAGAGATTTACATAAAGATAGAGGCTTTGATTTTCAAATTACAGACAATGTTGATGATATTTTAAATGATGATGAGATTGATATTGTTGTAGAGCTTATGGGTGGCGTTGAAGGTGCTTTTGAAGTTGTCAAAAAAGCACTCAAAAACGGCAAAGCAGTTGTCACTGCAAACAAAGCACTTTTGGCATATCACCGTTATGAACTTCAAGAGATAGCCCAAGATATTGCATTTGAGTATGAAGCAAGTGTTGCAGGTGGTATTCCGATTATCAATGCACTTCGTGATGGACTCTCTGCCAATCATATTAAATCTATTATGGGAATTATGAATGGTACATGTAACTACATGATGACCAAAATGACAAATGAGCGTGTAGCGTATGATACAATTCTTAAAGAAGCACAAGAATTAGGGTATGCAGAGGCAGACCCATCGTTTGATGTTGGGGGATATGATGCGGCACATAAACTCTTAATTCTTGCAAGTATCGCTTATGGAATTGATGCAAAACCTGAAGATATTTTAATTGAAGGGATACAAAATATCTCTCAAGAGGATATTTGTTTTGCTAAAGAGTTTGGGTATGTGATTAAACTTTTGGGAATTGCTAAAAAAGATACAGATGAGGTTGAGCTTCGTGTGCATGCATGTTTAATCCCAAAAGAGCAGATGATAGCAAAAATTGATGGTGTCATGAATGGAATTAGTGTCGTTGGCGATAAAGTGGGAGAAACTCTTTATTATGGTCCTGGTGCTGGTGGTAATGCAACTGCAAGTGCAGTTGTAGCCAACATAATTGATATTGCAAGAAGTGGTAAAAGTAAGCCTATGCTTGGATTTGATAGACCCATGGAAGGTAAAACACTAACACTTAAAGCTGCAAGTGATATAGAATCAAAATATTATCTTCGTATTAATGTATCCGATAAAAGAGGCGTTTTAGCAAAAATTACTAAAATTTTTGAAGATAATAATATTTCAGTTGAAACAATGTTACAACGACCAGCTACAAATCAATCAGCAAATCTACTTATCTCAACACATATAGCGTATGAAAGAGATATCCAAAATATGATAAAAGAGATTGCATCACTCGATTTTGTAAACTTTACTCCTGTCATGATTAGGATAGTTTAAACTCTTTTTTGCTTAGATTTTCTTGAATGATTTTAACTGCAAACTTCTTTTCACACTTTTTAAGAGAAAAAAATGTACACTCCTTTACTTAAAAATCTCTCTTATTCCCAATTTTATTGGGGATATATTCTGGAAACATCATGGAAAATATTCAAGTTATCGATAGCGTTTGTACCTACTGCGGAACTGGTTGTGATATTGCTGCAAATGTCAATATACAAACTAATAAAATTGAGAGTATTTTTGCTCATCCAGACGGGGTCGTTTCTCAAGGAAAGCTTTGTGTCAAAGGGAAATATGGTTTTGATTTTGTAGATTCACCCGATAGATTAAAAATCCCTCGAATTAGAAAAAGCTTTTTGGAAAAAAACCCTTCTATCAAAGCGGTAATTGCAAATACACTTGTTGATTTAGATGATACTTGGTTTGAGACAACACTAGAAAGTGCTACAACAGCAGGAGCCATGAAACTCAGAGAAATTCAAGCAAAGTATGGAAGAAAAAGCGTTTGTTCCCTTGGAGGTGCTAGAACTTCATGTGAGAGTTCTTACCTGTTTCAAAAATTTACCCGTCATACACTCAACTCTCCCCATGTAGATAATTGTGCAAGAGTGTGTCACTCTCCATCACTTAAAGGGATGCGAGCAACTATTGGTGAGGGAGCTGCTACCAACCCTTACAGTGATATTTATAACTCTGAATTTATGATTGTAATAGGTTCAAACACAACAGAAGCACACCCAATTATTGCTAATAGAATTGTTGATGTTGCAAGAGAACATAATAATTTAGCAGTATTTGATGTGAGAGAAATTCAACTTCATAGATTTGCAAAATATAAAGCCATTATGCCACATGAAGCTAATTTACTTATTTTAAATATGTTGGCTTATGTGATTATTGATGAAGAGTTATATGATGAGAGTTTTATAGCTGATAGAACAAAAGGATTTCTTGAATTTAAAGAAAAAATCTTAAACGACCCTTTTGCAAATCCTGCCTATTTTGAGCAAATACATGGATATGAATATCTTCATAAAATGATTCAAAAAGTTGCACGAGAATATGCACTTAAAAAGTCCATGATATTTTGGGGCTTAGGAATCACCGAACATATTGATGGCTCTTACGCTGTTATGGCAATTACACATTTATCACTCATGACAGGAAATGTTGGTAAATCTGGTGCTGGACTTATGCCACTTCGTGGACAAAATAATGTTCAAGGCACTTGTGACATGGGAATGCTTCCTTATTTTGCCCCCGATTATCAAGAACCAAAAGAGATAGGGCTTATGACACCTCAACTCGTTGATGCTATGCTCAAAGATGAGATAAAAGCAGTGATAAATATCGGAGAAGATATTACCCATATCCATCCAAATCTCAATAAAATTGAAAGGGCATTTGAGAAGTTAGAGCTTATTTTTGTCCAAGAATTATTCATGACAGATGTTGCAAATAAAGCAGATATTGTTGTTGGTGTAAAATCTGCGTATGAAAAAACAGGAGTTTATGTCAATGCCATGCGAAGATTACACCTCTCACAACCGCTTGTAAAATCAGATTTACCAGACGATTGGGAAGTGCTACAAATTCTTGATAATAAAATGGGTGGAACTTCAAACTATAAAAATTCAAATGATGTTTGGGATGAGGTAAGAGAGGTAGCCTATCGCCGTTTTAGTGGTGCTTCGTATGTAAGGCTTGAGCGACACAGAAAGCGGGGACTTCAATGGCCAGTACATACTGAAGATACTCCTATTTTACACCAATTAGATTTTAGAACAGAAGATGGTTTAGGGGAGTTTCATTACCATCAATATAAATTGCGAGGCATGATAGAGGAGATAATCGCAAAAAAACTCACAGGCTATCACCTCACAACAGGAAGAACTATTCATCATTATAATAATGCTGCTCAAACTTCAAAAAGTCCAAAACTCAATAAACACTATGATGAAGATGTATTACT
>CAMCYC010000044.1 GCA_945883795.1 Sulfurimonas crateris
AGAGTTAGATACTTTTAAGAGTTAAAAAAATATTCCCCCTTGATTATGGGGAGTATGATTCTAGGGTGTCGAAATCCAACCATTTCGCCTCTAAAAACCCACATTCATCATGTGCTTCCTTGAAAGTCCATAAAATAGGGCTTTAAAATTTCATGTGATGAATGTGGGTAAAAAACTTCCCCACTTTTCAGAGTAAATCACATATTCAAATAAAAAAGTACTAAACCATTAAAAATATAGAATAAGAGAGTGTCCTATGCTACAAAGTTCAAAAATCCATCAAATTCTTTAGATTTGGAAAAGAAAGGCGATAGATAGAGCTGCTGAAGGAAGAAAATGCAGAAAGACGACACAGCGCCATAAAAAGACAATAGCTAAATTAAAAGCTTGAAACAACTCCCGAGCCAAGAGAATAAAAAAAATAATACAGACAACACCACCTCAAAACAACAGATTAGGACTTTATCAATTTTGTTAATTCTAAATGCTGTTGTATCGTATCGAAGTATTCCAAAAATTTTCAATCTATTTAACACTCAAACAACCCTTCAAATAAGGTAGTTCACAAGAATATAAATACCAAATCAGGAAAAAGAATAACTAATCCCAATCCAAAAAGTTGTAAAAGGATAAAAGGGATAACGCCTTTGTAAATCTCGAGTGTACTCACACTTTCTCCTGCTGCACCTTTGAGAAAAAAGAGTGCCAAGCCAAAAGGTGGGGTTAAAAATGAGGATTGAAGATTCAGAGCTATTAAAATTCCAAACCAAATTGGGTCTATTCCAAAAGTGCCCATGATGGGTACTAAAATAGGCACAATAATAAAACTAATTTCTAAAAAATCAATAAAAAAACCAAGTATAAATATGCTTAACATGGAGATGCCAATAAACATCCAAACATTGCCAATATCTTCGCTAAAAAAATTCAAGATAATGTCAGAACCACCAAGTTCATTAAAAACAAGTGAAAATGCTGTTGCACCGATGAGAATCATAAAAATCATGCCACTAAGTTTGACTGTTTCGAGTGAAGCGTATTTTATCATCTCAAATGAAAGTGATTTATTCCATGCAGATAAAAGCACTCCACCAACTACACCAAAAGCAGCCGATTCTGTAGGAGAAGCCACACCTGCAAAAATTGTGCCTAAAACTGTAAGCATCAAAATAAGTGGGGGCAATATCGCAAAAATTATCTCTTTGAGAGAAATATCTTTGAGTTCAAAAGATGCAGGAGCAACAGATGGATTCAAAAAAGCTCGGATTAAAATATAAATAATATAAAGCCCAACAAGTACAAGCCCTGGTAAAACTGCACCTTTAAATAAATCCCCCACACTCACACTCATCACATCGCCCAAAACAATCAAAATAATAGACGGAGGAATAATCTGTCCAAGTGTGCCACTCGCTGCGATTGTACCACTTGCCAAACCTTTGTCATATCCAGCACTTAGCATCAATGGCAATGCAATCACGCTCATCATCACAACCGAAGCGGAGACTATTCCCATAGAAGCTGCCAAAAGTGCGCCAACCAAAACAACACTCACAGCCAAACCACCTCTTGTGGAACGAAATAAAGCACTCATGGAAAGCAAAAGTTTTTCTGCCATTTGCGATTTTTCTAAGATTAATCCCATCGCTATAAAAAGAGGAACTGCCATGAGAGTTGTGTTTGACATAATTCCATAAATACGAAATGGCAAAATAGAAAAAACATCAAACCCAAGATGGGGAATTAAAAAAGCAAAAATAATTGCAACTCCACCAAAAGCAAAAGCAACAGGAATTCCAACCAAAAGTAAGAAAAGGGCAACACCAAACATCAACAAAGCAATCATGATGCTTTCCAAATAAAATAATTTATTTTTATATCTTTAAGTGCTTGAAGTGATAAAAACAAAAAGGCAAGTGGCATAAGAGATTTCACTAAAAATCTATACTCCAATCCCCCTGGGTCGCAAGAGGCTTCATGTTGGCTAAAACTCATAGCAACAAAATCTAGCCCAATATAAATAATCAAAAAAGAAACAGGCAAAATAAAAAAGAGTGAAGCTATCATGTTTATTATAACTTTTGTTTTTACACTAAAAGAAGCATAAAAAATATCTACTCTTACATGAGCATCTTCTTTCATGGTGTAAGCAATTCCAAACAAAATAACCACATCAAAAAGATGCCATTCCAACTCTTGCAAAGCGGTAGAACCATGTGAAAAAAGGTATCTTGCACTTGCATCGTACACGATAAGCACAACTAAAACAGCTAAAATAAACGCTGTAAATTTGGCTATATATTTTATGACTTTATCTAACATAGTTAAATAAAATTTGGAGCATCATTAGCAAAAAGAATAATATCACCCGCTTTTGTTTGATTGGCTAAAACATCTACTAATGAAGCTTTGTTTGGGAGCATAATTTTATTTTTGATTGTTAAATGTTTATTAAAAAGTTCTGCATTGAGCGAACCCGTGAGTATTGCAATATCAAAAACTTCATCAATTGCATGGATAAGTTTGAGATTCAGTTCTGCACTGCTCTCAACAAGCCCCGGAGTCACTATCACTTTTCGCCCTTCATGGAGTGAACAGAGTCTTATCGCTTCTAACATCCCATCAATATTGCCGTTATAGCCATCATCTAAAATAATTTTGCCACCTGCTTTTATCATTTGGAGTCGGTGTTCAACAGGTTCTAGTCTTGCTACAGCTTTTATGATTTCATCGTTTGTCATGCCAAACTGTTTTGCTATTTTTACCGCTACAGCAATATTCATAGTTTGAAACTCACCTAAAATATTTGTATGAAAAGCTAATATTTCATCATCAACTTGAAGTTCAAAATCTATCCCCTCGAGTGTTGCATCTATATTTAAAATTTCATTCCCAAAAAACGAAACTTTTTCATGAGGCTCGTCTGTGACAGAAGTGTGGATAAAAGCTCTCTCAAGTCTAGGCGATTGCATGATTTCAAGTTTTGTGGCAATAATATTTTTGAGCGATTTAAAATACTCCAAATGTGCTTCACCCACTTTACCTACAACAACTGTTTGAGGTTCTATAAATGTAGTAATCTCATAAATATCTCCGCTTTCTCTGGCTCCTGCTTCACAAACATAAATCTCTGTATCGCTTGGCAAGGAGTTATTTACATCTCCCATGATGCCACCCAAAGTATTGATACTTCGTGGAGTTGCGTAGACTCGAAATTTTTTGCTTAAAATTTGGGCTACAAAGTTTTTGATACTTGTTTTGCCATAGCTTCCTGTGATACATACGATTTGTAAATTTTGCATCTCTTTGAGTTTCTTTTTTGCCTCTTTTTTATAGCTTAAAAACAAAAACTTTTCTATCATGTAAGAGCCAATATACGCTATTGCCAAAGGCATAAAGACGCCATAAACTTGGCATGAAGATTTAAGAGTACAAAGCACATCTTGAAAAAGTGTCAAAGAGATAAGTAAAATTAAAAATCGCTTTACTCTCCATGTAAGCACCAACTTTTTATCAAGTCGTTTATGCCAAATAAAAATAGCAGGTAAAATCGCAAAATAAAAAAAGATTGGAAAAAATTTGTCAGTTGTGTAATAGGCAACAAAAGGGATAAAAAAGTATAGAACATGCCATTGAGGTTTGTGATGTTTTAGCACAACACGGGAGAGTCTATAATCATACCATTGCAAGTTTGTAATAAGATACCAACCCAAAATAAGCACAAAAAGCACATTTGTAACAAACGAAAATAGAACTTCGTAATTTTCCATGACTAATGCTCCAAAGTTTGTAAAAATGTAGTGACGATATGTTGCGAAATATTTTCAGAATGGTTCATAAAAAAATAATGGTCGCCTTCATAAACCTCCAAACTGGAATCTTTTATGAGTGATTTCATAATTTTTGCAGATTTAAGTGGTGTTGCAGTATCTTTTTTGCCCCAACACAAAAGAGCTTTTCCATCATACGAAGCAAACTTTTGTGAAAAATCTTCATTAACCACATTTTTAAAAGTTTGATACATGTATTCATTGAGTGTCTTTGCATCTTCTGCGATAAAAAACTTTCTAAATTTACTCAAACCAAAGATTTTAAGTGCTTTAAATAAAATAATTTTAGCTTTTATTTTTAAAGATTTTGGCACAAAAATCCCCGCACTCGAAACAAGAACCAAAACATTTGGGTCAAGTAAAAGTGCAACTTTGCCACCAAAAGAGTGACCTAAAATAATATCTTTAGAGGCATTGAGTTGTACCATGAGAAGCTCTATAATTCTTGCATAATCAGCAGTATTTAAAATCATATTGCATGTACTGTTTCCAAAACCTGGTAAATCAATATAAATATGACGAAAACTATCCATATAAGGGGAAAAAGATTGTTTCATTAAATTTTTATTACTTCCCCAACCATGTAAAATAATCAAATCCACTTTTGCTAGTGGATTGACTATTTCATAACTAATATCTAAAATATGAAGATTGTAATGAATCGACTTAACAGCCATTATTTCCCTTTTGCACTCGCAATAGAGTGAATATATTCATACGACACTTTTGCCCGTTTGACAAGTGGCAAAGAGTTTGAGAGTTCAAGTATGGCAGCTTGAAAATCTTTAAAAAGATAATTTGCCATAGAGCCTGGAATTGGGTTAATCTCATTAAGATACACCTCGCCATTAATAACAAAAAAGTCACATCGAATAAGTGCGCCTTCAAAGAGATTTCTATATACTTTATCAAAATTTGTTCTTAATTTTTGAATTAATTCTTCACTAATATCAGCTTTTAAAACTTGTTCACTTCGAGCAAAATCCATATATTTTTTTTCAAAATCTAAAAATTCATCTTTTTGTGGCTCTTCAACAATAGAAAAATGTATCTTTCCATTAGCCATATAACCCGCTAGATTATACTCCTTAACACCACTAATAAAAGGTTCAATTAACACATTTTTATCATACTCAAATGCTGTGTCGAGTGCGTAATCAAGCTCACTTTCATCTTTTACAATACTGACACCTATCGAACTTCCAAGACTTGCTGGCTTGACTATAATTGGATAAGGGATAGTGATGTTTGTATGTTCTTTTGAACTCAACACTTCATAATCTAAAACTTTTATTTTTTTTGCTTTACATAAATATTTTGTATAGCGTTTATCGTATGAAAAAATACTCGCACCCACGCTTGGACCAATATATCTTATAGAAAAAAAATCTAAAAGTGCTGAAATTGTTCCATCTTCTCCATCACCACCATGAATCAAATTTATCACGGTTCCTGTAAATTTACTAGATGAGAATAAACCTTTTTGAGAAAAAGAGCTATGGTTTAAAGTCAACTGTGGCATTTTTTTGTACTCACCTTTTGAAAAGACGGTAGCTTTCATGTGTAAAGAATCAATAAGATAAAATTTATGGTCCTGATCACAGAAAATAAAATTTAAATCAAATCCTCTTAATTTTTCTTTTAGAGTTATTGCGCTTACTATGCTAATTTCATGTTCAAAACTAGCTCCACCAAATAAAATAATAAATTTCAATGTTTTTCCTTATTATAGAGTTTGTAATAATTTTAGAGCTTCTTTTACTAATGACGCTGTGTCTTTACCTTGGCATGAACTTAATGCTTTAGATATTTTTACTTTTGTAAATCCTAAAGATTCAAGTGCCTCAGTTGCTTCATTAAACGATTTTGTTTGAGGAGAAGTAATACTGAGCATCTCTTCATCAAATCCACTCAGCTCCACAAGAATTCTTCCAGCACTTTTTGGACCAATTCCAGGAACTTTTTTCACACCATTTATATCTTTGTTATTTATAACAGTTGCAAATTGTGATGGAGTGTAAGTAGAACATATTGCCATAGCAACTTTTGGACCTACTCCATTAATTTTAAGTAATCGTTCAAACATTTTTTTTTCATTCGTATCTAAAAAGCCATACAAAAGCTGTGCATCTTCACGAATAATATGAGTTGTAAATAAATATACTTCTAAAGGTGGTAATGCTGAAAATGATTGTAAAGAGATAAAAACTTCATAAATAACACCACTTACTTCTACATGTAAAAAAGCTGGTTCTTTGTAGCGAACAATCCCTTTTAATCCTACTATCATGATTTTAATGCCTGTATTTCAAAGTCACCCTCTTCAACCTCAACAAGACCAAAAATATGTTCATTAGAACCATCACGAGGTCTGTAAACCAATTCAATTTCAGGTTTAATTAATTTAAACTTAATCTCATTATGACCAATCCATGCTCCTCTGTTGATTATTCTAGCATTGAGTATATTATCTTGAAAAGCAGCTGTTTTAGCACCTAAAAGAGAAATTTTATTATTTAGCAATTTTTTTTCACTTTTCAACCCTATTAAATGTTTTTCAATTTTAACAAATTTATTATATTGTTCTACAAAAGATGGTGGCATTTTAATATTATTTTTTTTATAATGAATCAACTTCTTTTTAATAATATCAAATGTAGCTTGATTACCAAGAATTACTTGTGTATATTTAGCAATATCTCTTTCTATCTCTTTAATATCATTTTGAAATTGTTCTATATCTTCTTGATTTTCATTTGTATCATCTTGAAATATTTTTCCTAACAATGGGTCAATTGTAAATATATTTTCACCACTATGAAGTCTTGTTATTTCAATCAAGTGTGAAGCACTCGCCTTTACATAAGAGCCACAGACCTCTATTTTAATTTCCTTACCTTTAATCTCTCCCCCCATGGCTTGTGCAATATTAATTTTATCACCTTCAACAATGCCATGCTCCAATCTTGCGATATAAATATGTTCCCCATAAGCTCGTCCCTTGTGGACATGAATATTTAAATTTGTGGCACTTACAACGGATGTTTTATGCGTTTGACCGCCAATGATTGCCTTTTTTGCATTTACCTTGGCATTAGGACCAACATTGCCTTCGATATCAATAATTGCAACATTTACTTCCATGCCAGTGCCAACAGCATCTTTTTGAGCATCTAATTCTTTGACATTGAGTGAAATATCACTATCAAAAGGGGAAGATATAGAACCTGTAGTTTTAAAACTCACTTGGTCTACATCAATATATGTTTGAATAGAATAAATATTTTTATCAAAAGCTATATACCCATTTTGAACTGCACGGTATTCTATGCCTTTATTTGTCTTTATTTCCTTAATCGTTGAGTCTATTCCAAATTTTGGTACATTCAAAGTGCTAATAGGTTTTGGTTCCATAAATTCACCCCGACAATTTCTTCCCGCTTGTCCCATTACTGGATTGAGATATTCTATCAGAAGTTCATCTTTATAAACACTTTGAATAAATCCTCGTTTAGAATAATCAATCTTTTTATTTTCGGGAACAATCTCGTTTTTATCGTAATGGAAGATTAATTTATCATCTTGTGTTATTGTAGGTTCAAAACCTTTTGCTATAAGAAGAGTTTCAGTTTTGTTAAATACTAGATTTTCTGCTACACGAACTCTAGCAGATAATTTAGAGAGAAGATCAGGGAGCATATCATCAAATATATTAATTAAAATACCTGCACGAATTTTACTTTTATTAATTAACATAGCTAAATCTGGAATAATTGTTGGAGAATATGTAATCGTTGAACCCTCTTTTATACTTAAATAAATTTTACACTTTGTAGCATTAGCACCAACTGCAACATGGAAATCTTTATATTTATCAAAGTCATTTTTTCCAAATATCTCAATCTCATATATCTGTTTAATTTCAAAATCACCATTAAGCATTGTAGTCTTTGCATCTAAATCATAAACAGCATCACTACTAATTTCTTCCCATTCAACTTCGACGCCTTCTTGGTCCATTCTAACATAAGTTTGAGTATCTAAAATAAAAAAATCCAAATCTTCCACTTCAACTTCACTAGAGCGAGCTGCCAACATCAACTCTCTTGCAACATTTTGAGTTTTAACAACAACAGGACGGATTTTTTTTCTTCCTGTTGTTTCTTTTTTGTCAGCACCAAATAATACCATTTCAATACAACCGAATAAAAATTTATTTTTTAAGTCTCAAGTTTAACCAAATATTTGTTAAAATTTTGTAAAACTTCATAAAAGAGACCCATGTTTAAAGCCATTTTCACCAATAGTTTTGGAATTTTATTTTCAAGAGTTCTTGGATTTTTAAGAGATTTATTGACCGCATCTGCTCTTGGTGCAAACATTTACAGTGATATTTTTTTCATAGCATTCAAACTGCCAAATTTATTTCGCCGTATTTTTGCAGAGGGTGCTTTTACACAGGTATTTATACCCGCATATGCTCGTTCACTTCATCGTGGTGTTTTCTCGGCAAATATATTTATAGTTTTTTTATCGATTATAATTTTAATTACTTTGCTTGTAAATGTTTTACCATCTCTTGCCACACAAGCTATAGCAGTTGGTTTTGATGAAAAAACAATTGAACTTGCATCACCACTTGTTGCCATAAATTTTTGGTATTTACCATTTATATTTGCTGTCACTTTTTTAAGTACCATGTTGCAATACAAACACCATTTTGCAACCTCAGCATTTTCGACTGCTCTTTTAAATATTTCTTTGATTTTAGCACTTTATTTCTCCCATGACAAAACACAAATAGAGATAGTTTACTATCTAAGTTATGGTGTAGTTATTGGTGGATTTTTACAGCTATTAGTCCATATAATAGCCATTTACAACTTAGGTTTTACAAAACTCTTCCTAGGTGGTTTTAAATATCTCAGAGTCAAATCAAAACTCATAAAAAACGAAACAACTAAATTTAAACAACAATTTTTTCCCGCCATGTGGGGGAATTCTACTGCTCAGGTAAGTGCTTTTTTAGATACATTTTTAGCTTCATTTCTTGTGACTGGTTCTATTAGTTATCTTTATTATGCAAACCGTATATTTCAGCTCCCTTTAGCTATCTTTGCCATTGCAACTTCCATCGCCCTTTTTCCAAGAGTTGCCAGATATATAAAAAATAAAGATGAAGAAAAAGCTTTAGCATTTTTACAAAAAGCTTTCTGGTTTTTAACATTTTTATTAACTGCAAGTACAATTTTGGGATTTTTACTTTCTCATGAGATTATTTATTTTTTATTTCAAAGAGGTGCATTTAACACAACAGATACACTTAACACAACAGCTGTTTTACAAATGTACATGATTGGGTTAATTCCTTATGGATTACAAAAACTATTTCTACTTTGGCTTTATTCAAAAAACATGCAGATGCAAGCTGCCAAAATAGCAACTTATTCATTAGGTGCATATATTTTATTTTCTCTCTCACTCATATCTCCTATGGGAGTAAGTGGTTTAGCACTTGCAAGTACAATCAGCGGTTTTGTTAGTTTTATACTCACACTCAAAGCATTTGGAGCGAAGAATTTTTTTGCTATACTTTTGGATAAAAAAGCACTTTATCTTCTGCTAAGTAGTGTTTTACTCATACTTATCTTATTAATTTTCAAAGATTTTTTACATGCTTATATGTAAACAATCACTTTAAAGGAACATGCTTGTTACTATTTGATTCTGTACAAAAAATAAAAAGAGAGTTTCAACCACTTGTTGCAGGTAAAATTTCACTTTATGTTTGTGGACCAACTGTTTATGATAATGCTCATTTAGGGCATGCAAAAAGTGCTTTGGTTTTTGACTTGCTTGTGAGAGTTTTACAAACCCATGGTTATGAAGTTACTTATGCAAGAAATATCACAGATATTGATGATAAAATCATTAAAAAAGCGATAGAACAAAATAAAGATATCAAAGAAATAACAGAGTTTTATACAGATGTTTTTCATAAAGAGATGGATGCTTTAGGTGTGCGTCGTCCTAATATAGAACCAAAGGCAACTGAGAGTCTTAATGCCATGTTTGAACTTATTCAAAAGCTTATTGACTCAAATCATGCATATAAAACACAAGATGGTGATGTTTATTTTGATACTTTGAGTGACAAGGAATATTTATCTCTTTCGCATAGAGTGCAAGAGGAAGAAGATAAACTCCAACGGGTAGAGAGTTCATCTGAGAAAAAAAATAGTGCTGATTTTGCTTTATGGAAAAGTGTCAAAGATAATACGCTCTCATTTAATTCCCCTTTTGGTGCAGGTCGCCCCGGTTGGCATTTGGAATGTTCTGCCATGATAGAAAAACATCTAGCACAACCAAATGCAAAATTTGCAGTAGATATTCATGGAGGAGGTGCTGACTTGCTGTTTCCTCACCATGAAAATGAAGCAGCACAAACACGATGTGGAACAAATCATGCCCTTGCAAATTATTGGATACATAACGGTTTTGTGAATATAGATGGGGAAAAAATGTCTAAATCTTTAGGTAATAGTTTTTTCCTTAAAGATGCTCTTAAAATTTATGATGGGGAGATACTACGATTTTATCTTTTAAGCACCCATTATAGAAGTAATTTTAATTTTAATGAAGAGGATTTACTTGTATCTAAAAAAAGGCTCGATAAAATTTATAGACTCAAAAAACGCCTTTTTGGATTGCCTCTTAGTGATGAAAAAACATTATTTCAAGAAGAACTATTAAAAGTATTAAGTGATGATTTAAATATTTCAAGTGCGTTGGCTTTGATAGATGAGATGATTACCAATAGCAACGAAATATTAGATACGCTAGGTAAACATAAAGAGATAAAAAAAGAGATTATTTCCAACTTATCCTATATAGAAAAAGTGTTAGGATTTGGTATAAAAAATAGTTATGAATATTTTCAAGCTGGAATAGATGAGCAAACAAAGGTAAAAATTGCAAATTTAATTTTACAAAGAGATGAAGCAAAAAAAGAGAAAAATTTTGCAAAGTCAGACAAGCTTCGTGAAGAGATATTGGCTTATGGAGTCAATATTATGGACACGCCACAAGGTACATTTTGGGAAAAAGTTTAAATTAAGATACTCGAATAAAAAGGATTTTTACATGCTTAATGAAATAATGAGTCAATTGGCAAACTCGTACAATGAAGAAGACTATATCGCAGTCATTGAAGATATTTATGAAGATATTTATGATGAAGTAACCGAAGATGAAATATATGCAACAGTTTTTAAAGAAGAGTATCCCTTTGAAATTAAAAAACTAATCACGAACTATCTCAATCATGAAAATTTTCAAGAGATGCACGAAGAAACGAAAGAGCAAATTAATAAAAGTATCATCAATGCTTTAGAAATTTTAAAAAAGTATAATACCCCCGAATATATATGTTTAGTAGAGAATAACTTTTACAATGAACCAAATGAGCGTCCACCGTATACAGAATTTATACACAAACCATGGCATATTCAATATAAACAAAATTTTATCAACCAAGTGCAAGAATTTGGTATTCAAGAGCAACAAGCCCTAAAGATGATAGCAGGTTTGGAAAGTATTATTTCAAATTAAACGGTAACTATAATCTTTAATTTGTAAGGTTTATTTAGTATAATTGCACCCATCTTAACTGTATTATTATTACTAATAAAAATATCAATAATAGATTTATGGTTTGATACAAAAATATATATTGGAGAATAAATGGGTTTATCAATCGGTCTAGTGGGACTTCCAAATGTGGGTAAATCAACAACTTTCAACGCTTTAACAAAAGCTCAAAATGCAGAAGCTGCAAACTATCCTTTTTGTACAATAGAACCAAATAAAGCAGTTGTTCCAGTACCAGATAAACGCTTAGTAGCACTTGCAAAAATCGTCAAACCTGAAAGAATTCAGTACTCAACTTTAGACTTTGTCGATATTGCAGGTTTAGTAAAAGGTGCAAGTAAAGGGGAAGGTTTAGGGAATAAATTTTTATCAACTATCCGTGAAACTGAAGTAATTCTTCAAATTGTAAGATGTTTTGATGATGACAATATTATCCATAATGAGGGAAGTATTGACCCTTTACGAGATGTAGAAATTATTGAAGGGGAGCTTATTTTAGCCGATATTGAAGTTTTATCAAACCGAATTGAGCGACTCAAAAAACAAGCAAAATTTGATAAAGTTGCTGCGGCTATGTTAGTCATGGGTGAAGAACTTTTAGAATTTTTAGGGGATGGAAATTTAGCCAGAAACTTTAAAAATGTCGATTCCGATGAATATAGACAACTTAATAATGAAGTAAGATTTTTAACAAATAAAGAGATTATGTATGGTGCAAATACTGATGAAGACGGTCTTGTAGAAGACAATCAATATGTTTTATTATTAAGAGAACATGCAAAGAAAAATAACTGTGAACTGATAAAACTGTGTGCAAAAATCGAAGAAGAGCTTATTGGTCTTGATGAGGAAGAAGCTCAAGAGTTCTTATCAGATTTAGGTGTTGAAGAATCAGGTTTAGAGCAAATTATTCATAAAGGTTTTTCAAAACTAGGACTCATGAGCTATTTTACGGCAGGTATTAAAGAAGTTCGTGCATGGACTATTCGTAAAAATACAACTGCACCAAAGGCAGCAGCTGTTATTCATAACGATTTTGAAAAAGGTTTTATCCGTGCAGAAGTGATTGCTTATCAAGATTACATCACACTTGGAGGTGAAGCAAAAGCAAAAGAAGCTGGAAAAATGAGGCTTGAGGGCAAAGAATATATCGTCCAAGATGGCGACATTATGCACTTTAGATTTAATTTATAAAAAAGGATTATTATGAAGTTAAAATATGCAGGACCAAAACCAATTATATCTCATACAGGGATAGAGTTTGATAATAATAAAGAGGATAAGTTTATCTATATTGCAATTGTTTTACAACTCTTAAAAGCATTAAGCCACACCTATCAAGAGGATAAGAAATATGTTTATCAAGCAGAACATAAAGTATTATCTGATGACGACCTATTAATGGAAGTAAAAAAATATTGTCCTGATATTAAAACTTTAATCGACGGCAGAAATAACACTATAGAAAAAGAGGTTGAACACCAATTACAAAGAGCTCATGAGAGTTGTGTTTTGGGACAAGAATGTAAAGAAGTTTTAGAAAACAATATAAACATCATGCATGACTACTTAGTACAACGCTCCATTAATAAAACTATTTACTATTGTCTTATAGACGCTTTGGCAAAACTTTTACAAGAAGACCATATTGATTATGTCACAGTTCCTATGTTACAAAATTATTTTCATGTACTGCACTCTGTTCAAGGTAGCTTAAAGAAAGGAAAATTTCCTATTGATACAAAGCTTGAAATATACAAAGAAAGTGGTCAATTATTTGCAGAATTAAAAGTGGTCAATCAGTAAGAGTAAAACTCTTACTGCATTATTTTAGCGATAGTTTCTCCATATTTAACATGGTTTCCAGCTTCAACACCCAAATTTAGCATCCCTTTTTCTGCTAAAATCACGATAGTTGAACCCATCTCAAAACATCCAAAATCATCACCTTTATTTAAATACAAATTTTCATAAGAATATGCAGTTGGACTAGAAGCATCTACATTTGTTTTGATTTTAGGCTCAAAACTCACCTGCATAACGCCCACATTTAAAGCACTTACAAGTACCATGTAAAATCGTTTTTTTGCTGTAGTTTCACATAATAAAACAACTCGCTCATTTTCCACAAAGAGATTCAGCCTCTTTTTAAGTGATGGCATGTTTACAGGAAAAAATTTACCTGGAATATGGATAACTTTTAAAACTTTTAAATTTGTTGGAATATGATAACGGTGATAATCTTTTGGAGATAAATAAAAGTTCATAAATGTTCCATCATGCACAATAGCTTTTTCATCATCACTCAATAAATTACCAAGAAGTTCATCACTTTTATAACGCATCCCTTTAATTTGAAGTGCATAATTTTCTTTGAGATTACCACACTCAGAAATTAAAGAATCACATGGAGAGATAAAATCATCGCCATCCATTGAATATTTTCTATTCTCTTTGAGCTTTCTTGTAAATAATCCATTTAAACTTTTATAGGTAGTTGCGGAATGAAATTCGCTCATATCCAAACCCATTAAGCCTACATATCCATTGTTAACAATTTTTTGAAACCATGCAGGAAACTCTTTGGAAGCAAACTTTCCAAAATTTTGAGAAATAAGTGAAGTTATATGTTTTTGCATCTTTTTATCCTAAGTTAATTTTTATTTTTATTAGTATCATTTATATACAACTCTTCCACTTTTGTTCTCGCCCATGGTGTTTTTCTAAGAAACTTCAAACATGAACTCATTGTCGGATTTATCAAAAAACATCTAATGTCAATTCTATTACCCAACTCTTTAAACCCATAACGCTCAACTAAACTCTCTAAAATATGTTGCAATGTCACACCATGCAACGGATTATTCTTGTTTTTTTCTTCTTCACTCATTTTTTTCCTTCTATTTTAAAATACTTAATGCTTCATTCAACTTATCTTTATCCACATAAAAATACTCTTCCAAAAGTGGCTTGATTTTATACTCTTTTACAAACTCCAAATCGTCAGAATTTGAAATATTCATAAAATAATTATGCCCAAGTTGATAATCATCATTTAAGTTCTCTCGTATAAATTTATTTAGCTCATTAAATAAATCTTTGGCATCTAAAAAGTTTATAAGTGTTTCATTCGGCTTCATCTTTAAAAATGTAAATCTTCTCCTCAGTGCAATATCTATGGTTGCAATTGATTTGTCGGTTGAGTTCATGGTTGCAATGATGTAGAGGTTTGATGGGACTTTGAATTTTTCTTTTGAGTAGGGAAGTGTTACTTCGTAAATATCTCTTTTATCTTCTTCAATAAGTGTGATAAGTTCGCCAAATATTTTAGAGATATTCCCACGGTTGATTTCGTCTATTACTATGTAGAAGTTTTTTTGTTCAATTTTGTCAAATTTTTCTTGACTTAAATCTTCATAAGCACTATCTTCAAAATCCTTTAACCTCTCATACAAAGCAAAATAGTATGGAGCATTCCCATGAACACCTTTTTCTGATTCAAAGGTAGGTTTTATATCTTTATAACTTGTGATAATTCCATTTTTAAAATTATCGTAATCTCTTTCAAGAATATTAAAAGTCAATTTTTGTGCAGAACTTACAGAACCACCAACTAAAAAAGAACTTTTCCCTATCTTTGATATTGTTGCTTTTCCTTTTAAGAAAAAACTCCCATCTGTACTAATTTTATCTTCCACAAATATTTTAAATTCATCTAAGAGCTTTGAAAAGCTATACTTTATCTCCACCTCTTTTTTGTTTTTTTTGCTATCTTCTAAATTAAGGCTTGCTTTGTCTGAAATATTTTTAAATATCCCATCTTCAAGCTCAATATTTCCACTCTCATTTGGTCGAAAACCCTCTATAAAATCTTCATA
>CAMCYC010000045.1 GCA_945883795.1 Sulfurimonas crateris
GTTGTTACAAGACTATAAGAAGCACTTTCTGGAGTACCAATATTTTGGTAATAGTTAATATTACCACTATTTTCACCAATAAAAAGGTCATAATCACCATCTGCATCAATATCTATAAATGTGGGTGTACTGTAATCTCCAATATCAATACCTCCAAAAACACTCGTAATTGATACAAAAGTTTCGGTAGTCACATTTGTGTCACCATTTGCCCATACTTGATTGTTGTTGTTAAGATATACTGGAGCGGTATTATTATCTGCTATCACATTTGAACTCATGCCTAGAATGAGCGATGCTGTTAGAATTGATAATTTTGTTTTTCTAAATATCTTCATTGTCTTTCCTTAAATAACCATTTGAATTATTCTAATATAAAACATTCGCAAAACATTCGCAAAACTATTTTTATTTTTGCGAATGTTTTGCGAAGATTCTTTTATATAATAATATTTTTTGAGATAAGGATATTCATGGCTACTTTAAATGATTTAAAAAATATATCAATTTTATATGCAGATGATGATGCTATATTAAGAGAGTCAACAACTAACACTTTAAAAACTTTATTTAAACAGGTTTATAGTGCTAAAGATGGTGATGAAGCACTTGAATTTTATGCCAATAATAAAGATATTCAAATTGTAATGCTTGATATAAAAATGGGTGCACTTAGTGGCATAGATGTTGTAAAAACTATACGATTGAACAATGAAACTATCCCTATATTTTTGGTTTCAAGTTATACCGAAGTAGAAGATTTACTTGATTCTATAAAACTAAATCTTGTTGAGTATCTGATTAAACCTATTGCTTTTCAAAAATTAATAGAAACATTTTTGATTTGTTTACAATTACTTGAGAAAAATAATAGTTTACTGCAACATTTATGCGAACATGTCAATTACAATCCCACCGCAAAAGAGGTGATATCTTTTGAGAAAAAAATCTCTTTAACAAAAAATGAGATTCAAGTTCTTGAACTTTTGATTGCCAAAAGAGGTCAAATTATAAATTATAAATATTTTACTAGCAAGTTAGGTTATGATGTGAGCGACATCGCTTTACAAAATACTGTTTCACGATTAAGAAAAAAAATAAATTGCGATGCACTGATAAATATTGCTAAAGTAGGTTATATGTTAAGGTAATATCTTGATAACATGTCATGATAACCTTCTAAAATGGATTTTTTTATGAAATATTTGGTAGTTTTAATGTTAGTGTTAAATTTTTTATTTGCTGAGTCTTTTGATGTTGCACAAATAAAGGAGAGCAAATTATCTTCGTATATGCGTTATTCAAAATTAAATGTAGCCGATGAAAACAATTTGACTGATGCTGATTTTTTTAAAAACTTTGAAAAAGTTACAAATTCTAATTTTGGATTGAATTTTGAAAATAGTATTTGGACAGAAGTTGAATTAACAAATAGTTCAAAAAATGGTATTGAAATTTTTGTCATGAATACTATCCCACTAACGGAAAAAATAGATGTTTTAGTGTTTGAAAACAATCGATTAATTCAAAAAACAACACTTGGAGTTTTGTCAAATCGTACACATGAACAAGTATATAATAGATTTAGTTCTATTGAGCTTTTGATAAAACCTGCACAAGAATATAAAATTTTAACAAAATTATACAATCCAAAGGGACGAATTGATGCAGAATGGATAGCCATGTCAAAAGAGGCTTTTCATTATTTTTTGTTTAAAGATTCACTTATTTGGGGCATGATTTTTGGGGTGTTTTTTGTTTTGCTTATTCTTCATGCACTCTTTTATTTTATATTTAAAAACAAATCTTTTATAAGCTATTTAGCCTATATGTTCCTATTTTTTATTTATCTTTTTATCAATAATGGTTTTGCAACACTTTTTTTTGGACATGGATATCTGGCTTTAGTTTTATCCCATATAAGCGGATATTCTATATTTATTTTTTATATTCTTTTTTTAGATGCGTATCTTAATTTGAGTAAAAATAATAAATACTCTTTTTTATTAAAAACAATCTATATCTATGGTTTTTATTTGGCTTTAACAAGTTGGATAATAATTTTTTCCCCTATTGTGTATTTGTTTGATGATTTTTATTTTATTGCTTGTTTGGTAATGCTATTTATTTTACTTTACATAACAACAAGAGAAGCAATAAACACAAAAAATATTCCTATATTTTATTTTTTTGGTCAATTATCGTTGATTTTGGGATATTTATTTTTGCTTTTGTCTAGTTTTAAATTTATACCTACAGATGCTCTAAACCAACAGTTTCTTGGTATTTTTGCTTCATTTGAAATGGTATTTTTTACTCTTGCTATTTTTTCTAAAATTAAAAAAACTGTAGAAATAAAAGAAAGGAATGAAAAGCTTATTTTAAGTCAATCCCATTTTTATACAATAGGACAAACCTTAAAAAATATAGCACACCAATGGAAAGTTCCAGCTGTAAGAATAGGAACTCTTATTACAGAACTAGAAGCTATGTTATATGAAAAGCAAATAGAAGATAAGAGAATGAATGAGATATTTGTTCACATGAGAAATAGCACAGACTTCATGAGAGACACAATAACAGAATTTTCAAATTTTTATTCAAATGATTGTCAAGATGTTACTTTTAAAATTATTGATGAGATACATGATGTTCAAATGCTTCTTATTGAAAAAATGAAATTCTTAAATTTTGAAATTTTATATGACAACACCAATATACAAAATATTGAACTCTTAGGAAATCCAAAAACATTTGGGCATATTTGCATGATTATTATAGATAATGCTTTAGATATATCAAATCAACGACAGATAAAAAATCCTTGGATTAAAATAAGTATAAAGAGCTATAAAAATAAGTGTATTATTGATTTTGAAGATAATTGTAATGGTATAACGCAAAAACCTATAGATAAAATTTTTGAACTCTCAATATCTTCGTATAAAGAAAAAAATAGAGGGATTGGACTTTCTATTGCAACAATGTTAGTTGAACGAAAAATGAATGGAAAAATTTTGGCTCAAAATACACTCCATGGTGCCTTGTTTTCGATAGTGTTGCCTATCACTCCAATTGATACAAAGGTCAGTACCAATTGGATGCAACCTTAGGAATATAGAAACAACACTTCTACAAAGAGAAACAATGAAAAAAAAGAGCTGATACAAGAAGCAGTGAAATGATTGAGGAGAGGCTTGGATATATTTGCCTCTGGCGAGGCAAATTTGTTTAGTATTTTAAACGAACTACGCCATTAGGTCGTACTATTTTCATTTGACATGAAAGACGAGCTTTTGGGCTTTTTTCATTTAACATTTTCATAACTGTAACCTCTTTATCAGTCACATCGCTTAAAAACTCCATGCCTGATTCAATCATTACTACACATGTACCACATTCACCATCACGACAGCCAAATGGAAGTGCACTTCCTGAAGCTTCTACGATATCTTGAATTGTTTTACCAGGTTTAACATTTATCGCTAAAAAGTCATTTACAATTTCTACTCTTGTTGTCATTTTATTTTCCTTTATGATTCAAATGGTGTAACTAATATTGGGCCTTTGATAACACATTGGCATGCTAGTCTAACTGGTGTTTGTTGTGCATATTGTTGCGCCGATTCTGCTTCTTTTTTAGAAATAGCACCCATTTCAACTAGAGTGTTCAATTCTTTATCATCCATATAAGTTGTATATTTATCTTTATCCCAAGCATCTGGATCAACTTTAGAGTCAAATGAATGACTATTAGGTCGAGAATCCAGTTCTTCGATTTTAATAGCACAACTACCACACATGCCGTCTTTACAGTCAGTAGGTATTTTAACACCATTGTCTTGTGCAACACGCAAAACTAAATCCCCTTGTCTTGCGAAAACGCGTTTATTCATGCCTTCACCGAAGCCACTAAAAATAACATTTACCATATTTTTCTCCTTTATTTACCGATTTTCAATACACAAAAAGTTGGTTACACTCCTTCCTTTTGAGATTGTTCTTTAAGAAGTTTAGCTGCCGCTCTTTGTGCATTATGTTCTCTAATCCATTTGAGTTCTTCTTCTACTTCATCGTAACCGTCAATATCATCTATAGCTTGAAGTTCTGCTTCCCTGCATCCGTATGTGTTACCCTCTTCTATGAAATGTACTTCGTATATCCGTATAACCTGAAGCCAGTCACCGATATGCTTTACATAACCTTCTGCACCCGCCTGAATTAAAATTTCATTAGGCTCATTAAAAGGGTTTGACCCATCATTTCTAATCGGTTTTATCATGCGAACACGCTGTCCTATACGAAATACAGGAAGAATCTCGTCCTTAGTTGAAGCTGAGACTTGGTTGGCTTGCGCATGCGTGAGTTCCACTTGAGACCTCCTCTAAATCGTTACAACTACTAGATGTCGAACAACTCGAACATGCACTTGGATTGTCATACATTGACCAAACATCTGCTGCTGAGGGGGAGTATCCATTTTCAAAGTTTTTATAAACGCTAATGAGTGAAAACTTATAAAAATCTAGTTTTTTCTCATCACTCATATTTTCTTGTTCTTGTGCTTTTTCAATCATTTCGCCATATTTTTTCATAATATGAAAACGCTTTACATAAACGAGGCGTTCATCATATTCAAGGTCAAAAAAATCAAAATATTCTTCTGTATCTGTTAATGCTTCAAATTCTTCAAGTGTTTTCATAATTATTCCTCAGTTTTCTTTCTCAGTGCAATTTACAATCTAAATTTTCATCTCTTGTTTGACTTGTTCTGCCCAAGCTGTAAGTCTAGCCTCTGTCAAATCTTCTTGATTAATATCATCAATAGGAAGACCACAGAATTTACCAGCTTTTTCTGCATAAGAATACTTATATGTGTATCCGTCAGTTGACCAATGCCCAAAACCTGTTTTAGCACCACATTTATGAAAAATATCATCCAGTTTTCCAAGAGCGCTCACAAAGAATTCTCCATGTGTTTCTTGGTCACCAGCACCAAAAAAAGCAACTTTTTTGCCACTTAAATCTGGCTCTTCATTGCTCATCTCGTAAAGTGGGTCAACCCAATCACGCTGTGCATCACCTTGTCCCCATGTAGAAGAGCCAATAAGTAAAATATCAAAGTCATTAAACTGTTCTAAGTCATTATAATCTTCTTCCATGTTGATAAGTTCTGCACCATCAAACAACTCTTGAAGTTTCTCTGCTGCTGATAAAGTTACACCGCCACTGCTTCCAACAAAAATTCCTACTTTTGCCATCTATTGCTCCTTAATTTTCTTCGCTTTTACAAGGTTTGTATTGTTCATAAACTGCATGAGATTTATCAAGATATGACTGTCCTTCTTCATACAGTTTTTCAAGAGTTCTAAATCCAAAACGGTGTGCATCTTTGAAATATTTATCTACAAGAATAATACGCCCTGCAAAAACAATACAGCGACCAAAACCCTCATGACTCATCTCCATAACAACATTACACATCACACCCGTTTTACGCTCAAACTGTAATGCTATCGCTTTAAACATCATCTTAATCTCGCCAATGAGCATCTCATCAATATCTGCGATAATAGGGATTTTTTTCAAATCTTCTTTTGTTTTTACATATTTTTTAATCAATAACTCTTCATCGCTCAACTTTGACCAGTTGCCAAATTGGTCCGCTGCTCTTAACTGACGAATCAGTTCCTCTGTAAATGCATTTCCTGTTTGTATTTCGCTCATCATTTTTCCTTTTATTCAGCCCAACGCACTAAACGCGCATCTTCTGTAGTTTCAACATTCATTATTTTTTTAACCCAAGGTGGAGGATTGTTGTTTAACATTTTGACAAGCTCTTTGAGAATATCTTCTATTTTTTCGTTTTCTTGTGCTTTCATAGGATTGATTCCACCTCGAATTACTTTTGCAGCGGCTGTGCCTCCAATAGATTCACAATACATAATATTCACACCATGAAGTGCTTTAACTTTAAAATCTGTCTTATCATCGCCCTCCATCTCTGAAGTATCAGTTTTGACCACTTCGCTGAGTTCGAACCCCTCTTTTGAGACTTTATAGACTACAAACTCTTTTGCTCCACCAAAGTGTGCATTGACTGTTTCCATATCTTTTGTTGCAAATCCAACTTTTATTGCATGTTCCATTGTATTATTCCCCTCAACTGTGATTTTTATTGATTCACCCATGATGTTTAATTCCTCGTAATTTGTTTGCCACTTCAAAAAGGAAATAAGTACTTCCCTCATAAAGCTGATCATTTTTTAGCTGATTGCCTAATTCTTCATAATTTGGAAACCCTCGAAGGACTAATCCTGTATTTCTTTCTTGCATATGCAATAATCGTTCTGCATGGAAGTTACTGATAACTAAATCAGTATTTTCAAAATAAACAACTGCGTCTTCAAGGTCTCCCACAAAGACATTTTGTGCATTTATTTTTTCTAATATAGGACTGTATGTAGTGCTAATTACGGCATCTATCGTTCCGCCTACGCTTTGTAACAATTCTGTCATTCCAATGCACATGTCTGGTTCGCCAGTGATTACAAAATGGGAAGAACCTATAAGAAAATGGGTGTCAAGCATTGCATCTTGAAGTCTTCCTCTCCACCGTTTGACTAAAGATTTCGGCTCAATTTGTCTGATTTTCATTAATGTTGCGACAAAATTGTCATTAGTATCCTGACCCATTAAATGATTAAAATGGATATGTGTCATGTTGGGATTCTTTTTAAGCAAAGCTTTGACAGCAATCTGCATCGAAGTTCCAATGGTTATAACAGTTGCAGAATTTCCAAGCTCTTGTATATCACTAATAGAAATTGCACCAGTACCTAATTTACCTTGCCCTTCACTCAAATACCCATCAAGTGAAGTTGACAAATCGGGCAGTGCATAAGTTTCAAAACCAAAACTCTCACACAACTCTTTAACTTTTTCAATCTCTATTGGTTGCATGCTTACATGCGGAAGAATGAGGAGTTTATTTGGCTTCGTCTCTGTAGTTTCTTTTGTATGTTGGTCTATAAGTGCTTTTGCTGTTAAAGCCCAACCGCTTTCCATTCCACCCTCATAATCGGGTGTATTTACATAACAATAAGGGATTTCAACATGCATACCAACATTTCGTACATCATCCCCTTTTGTTTCAGTAAGACCTGTTGTATGCAAACCAATTATTTCAGGTTTTAAAGTTGTATTTTTCTTGGTGATATTTTCAATTGCCATCAAAATGGAGTAATCTCCGCCATCAAGTATAGCTGTAATGTCACTGACGGAAGTGTTATAAAGTGCTATAGGTTCATTGAAATGGCGTGTATAAAAAACTTTTGTGTAAGATGCACATCCTTGTGAGCCGTGCATAAGTGGCAAGCAGTTTTTTATCCCCATAAAGGCAAGTGCTGACCCCATAGGTTGGGAATGTTTAATAGGGTTTACTTGTAAAGGTTTATGCTCTCTTTTGCTTAATACAATTTTTTTAGTTTCCATTAGGCAATCTCCCATGGAGCTTTTTTGGCTACATTTTTAAAAACAGGATTTGCAAATGCATACTTCAAATCTTCGGCAAGATTGAGTAAACCACCATAACCACCATAGCTTACTTTTTTTTCTTGATTAACATCAATAAAAGATATTTTTTTCTTAATTGCTGTATAAAGGCTTCTTCCGCCTGCAAGCAAAATATCTGCTTTTCTTTCATCTATCACTTTGGATTGTTCAGATGCTGGTGCTTTCATGAGAATGCCTGATTCGCCCAAATATTCTCTTGCTTTTTCTATATCATCAGCTGTTGATTTGCGGATAGAAGTTGCTACAACTTCAATTCCTAAATCTTGAAGTCCTGATGCAATAGACCAAGCTTTATTACCGCCAGTGTTTAAAACCGCTTTTTTACCTTTAAAAAGCTCTCGATAAGGTACAAGCTCATCTTCGAGCTTTTTTTCTTCCTGAGCGATTATTTGCTCTGCTTTTTCTATAAGAGTTTTATCTCCTAAAGCTTTAACGATTTCACGGATTGCAAACGAAGTATCCCGTTTGCCATAAAACGAAACAGAAATCCAAGGGATAGCGTATTGCTCTTCCATTTTACGGCAAAGTGTTATAAGTGATTTTGCACACACAATGACATTAAGTTTTGCACGGTGTGCTGTGCGGATATTTCCTACACGACCATCACCGCTAAGTGAACTCAAAACTCTAATTCCAATTTTTTCAAATAGTGGAAGATACTGCCACATATCACCAGTTACATTGTAATCGCCTATAAGGTTAATATCATACGGAGTTGTAAATTCTGGCTCTTTTGTGCCGATAAGATGCTCTAAAACCTCTTCACCAGCTATACGAGAACCAAGGTTTTTTCCACCTACAAAACCAGGTGCATGAATAGGAACTACGGGGATAGAATACTTTTGCGTTCCTAATTTACATGTCATGTCTATATCATCACCTACCATAGCAGTCACGCAAGTAGAGTAAACGAAGATAGCTTCAGGATTGTAATGTTCTACGATATATCCTATGGAGTCTGCAAGTCGTTTGTCTCCACCAAAAATAACATCATTTGTAGTAATACCTGTTGTAAAACCCATAACCGTATGGTCACGCCCTTTATAGGAACTGAGTGTTTCACGAGTTTCCCAAGAAGCACCTAAGCATGTTTGAGGACCATGAACCAAATGCACAGCATCCGCATAAGGAAAAAGTGAAATTTGCGCCCCATCAAATGCACATCCACCAGTCGCCATTCCAGGTTTAGGCATATCGCATCCAGCTCCTGGTTTTTTATCTTTGGAGTGTGAACATGCACTCTCATTCATAAGCTCTTTTATCTTTGCACGATTGACCATGGCAATACTCCTTGGAGTTATATTGAAATGTATATTGCAAGTTTTGTTCGAGGAGAGAGAAAAGTGACTATTTTAGGTATTTATGGAGTTTGATTTGGAGTTAAATATTTATTCCTAAGTTTCAACTTAGGAATAAAAAATAGATGGCTTCAAGAATTATTTTTTTCTATTTCGTCCTACCATTGTATTGGAAACTATCTCTACTTTAAACTGTTCTGCTATTTCTACTCCCTGCCCTTTTGTTATCTGCTCTATAGGTATTATTACGCCAAACTCTTTTTCAAGATTCGTAATTTGCTTGGATTGAAATCTCAGCCATGTAGACTTATGATTGACATAGCTTAATTTCACCGCTCTTTTTAGGTATGCATCAAAATTTGATTTTGGAGCTATTACATGTATATATACTATGCCAGAAGGTGTGGTCCAAGATTGCAATTTTTCTTCAAGATGTAAATCTCTCGATTTAATCTCGTTTATAATAGATATATAAAGATTATCAACTTTTTCTTTATTGCTTTCTTTTGATGTGTTGGCAAAATTATTCAGTTTTTCTCTTACTTGTAATTGCATCTGTTTTACAATCTCTATGCGACCATTTTGAAGAGCAACTCTTATTGTTTGAGCTGAATCAGCTCCATTTTTTTGTGCTATTCCTAAGCTTGCGTAACCATCTATTACTTCAGGTTTACAAATCCAAGAAGGTGCATTTATCCCCTCTTGCATACATTCCGCTTTGGCTTTTGTAACCAGCGGGGTAACAGTCTTGCTTGCACATCCGCTAAGTAGAGCGAGTAAAATAGCCGAAGTTGCAAAATAAATTCTTTTTTTCACATGTGTCACGATAAACTCCTTTAATATAATATTGGAATTGTATCAAACAGATTTTAAAATTGTGAAAAGAAGTAATAAATTACTTCCGTCTAAAGCAGTTGGGTAGTTCACGACTTTATTATATCAAGTACAATATATGCATTGGCATAGGTCTTCACTTAAGAGCAATAGCATGCCAATTCCACACTCAATGCTAGCACATAACTTGGACAGATACAAAAACATAAAAAGGAAACCAAAATGGGAACACCTATAGATTATATCTACAAAAACGAGTTACAACTACAGCCATCATTTAATGGAAAATTAGGAATTTCAGGACGCTTTGGCTACCGTGGGGAATTAACAGTTACTTCTACAAAAATAATACTCAAACATGCAATTGTCATTTCAAATGAAGAAGAAGTACTTCTTTTTGCTACGGAAATAGAAGACTTTGCTAATTTTGAAGCAACATTTGAATGTTATAAAAATATATTAACACCAAATACACTTGTAACACTATTTTTTGGTAATTTACTTAGTAATGTACAATTTGAATATGAAGGCATTACAATCTATGCATTTTCACTCGATGAAAGCTCAGTTTGGAATGAACTTATAGCTTATGCTGATTTGGATAAAAAAGAGCTCAAACGCATGAATGCAGAAGATAAACTTGATAATCTTTATGATGGTCTTAAAAACGCAAAATTATATGTTGAAAAAAAGACATATCAAGAAGCATGCGCACTTAAAATAAGTTAAGACAATCTTTTTTTTCTATTTCCCAAGGTAGAACTTGGGAACTGTAAATCTTATGCTTCACACTCTTTTTATCCAATGGCACAAACATATAAAATATATTCTTTTGTTTGTAAAAATTTCTGGAGTTTTTTATCATAAAAAGCACCAATTCCACTAAATCCAGCATTATGCATTTGTACCTCTAAATGGAGTGCATGAGCATTTACAGCAGAATTCATTAACTCATTTGCATTAAATTTTTCAGAAGTTATAATCACTATCATAAATGCATTATTGATAAAATTTTGATTTACTAAAAGTGCTATCATCTCTTTGGAAAATTGACCTCTTTGAATTATTTGATTATTTTTATAAATACCAGCTTCTAAATAATCATCTTGCAAAACAACTACATGACAAGATTGTGAATTTGTCATATTTGTGCTTAAATGCATAAAGTGTTCAAATTGACTTTTTGAAATCTTATTTTGAGAAAATTTACGCGCAGAACGCCTTTGAAAAATTGCTTTTTCATCTACATAAAAATTATTTTCATCAGACAATCTGGAGTAAACATTTTGCTCAAGTATGTCATTAATAATAGCACCATGAGAATCACAATAATCCGTTGGAGAAACTTTCATAAGAGGTGCTTTAATTGCTTTAACTGCCTTTTTTGTTTGCGAACCTATGGCTAGAACTCCACAAATAAATTCTTGATTGAAAAAACCCATCAAATTATTGAGACAATTTGAATCAAAATTCGACAGTATTGTCACTTTTTGTTCACAAACAGTTGCAGATGCTTGAATTGCACCTATCTGATGTCCTGCATCAAGGTAACAATAACGAAATCCTCTCTCCCCATATTTCCATTCACTTCGAAAAGGGACGATACTCAAAAGAAATAATATCCCATAAAACTTTTCACTTAATCCCACACTTACCTCTAACCCATCATCTGCTATCTCTCGTATCAAAACAAGACTCTCTTCGAGTGGATATACATGGTAAATACCACTAATCAATCCTTTGATTCCGCGTATTTGAACATAAAGTTCAAGCGGATGCAAATTACCAGCAGATGGGGTATTTAGCTGATAATAAGCGTTCCCTTCGATTTGTGTTTTTAAGGTTATTTGTCTGGAAAGCTTTATCACTTTGAGTGCTTCATGACCAATTAGCGGATAACGATATAAAAAATCAGGATATTTCTTAAACTTGCTAGGCTGGATAGCCCAATCTATATAGCCACCAAAACGAGCTACCTGTAAAGGTGTTAGAGCAGTTTTTTCATATATCTTTGACATGTAATCACAGCCTCAAATATCTAAAGTTTTACACACCCATCCAGTTTTCATGCGAGTGTCCATGTCCTGCTCCCTTAGAGTCATTTGCAATCTTCTCAATCGCTGCGATACATGCATCATAGTTGACCTCATTGACCACCTCTGAAACAATCTCTTTATAAGCAATCATACCCTCTCTGTCAATCACAAAAACAGCTCTTGCTAAACGGTCTTTTAGTTTACCTTCTGGAATAAGTAAGCCAAATTTTTTCGCAAATTGACGGTTTGTATCTATCACAATTTCTGCATTATCAATAGATTCATTTTCTATAAATTTTTTCACAGATTCAATATCATCCGTAGTTACTATTATTGTATCAAGCTTTTTAAGATTTTTTACCAAATCATTAAATTTCTTTGCTCCCAAAGAACACACCTCTGTTTTAAGAGACGGTATTACAACTATAAGCTGAGAATTAGGTGCAATCATTCCTATCACATTTTGAGTTCCATCAAGCTTTGTTATTCTAGCAGCTGGTGCTTCTTTACCTACTTTTAACTCTTTTCCCTCTAGTGTTATTGTTGTTCCATGTACTGTTATTTGCATTTTATCTTCCATTTTTGTATTGTATTTATATAAAAAATATGCATATATCATTCTAATTTTAGTCATAAAATTGTTTATATTTTATACAATTATGTGTATAAACATCTAGTATAATTTGCATAAAAGAAGATAATAAAATGATAAATATAAAAAATGTTCCTAATAATGAAGATTGTAAAAGTTGTGCATTAACATTTGCATATAATGAAATAAGTCTTTTATACGAAATTGCTGTAATACTTTCTAGTACAAGTAATGTCTCTGAGAGTATCGAAAAAGGGATGCGGATGCTCAAGCGTAATTCTTACCTTGACCGATGTACACTTTTTATGTTCAGCGATGATAAAAGTCAACTCGAACTGTACGCTTCAATAGACTTAACACCCCAACAACAAAAGATGGCAGTTTACAAACTAGGCGAAGGTGCAACTGGACTTGCAGCAAAAAGTGCTGAACCAGTTGTGATTGAAAATATCCGTAACAATATCAATTACCTTAATAAAATTGGCACTATGAACACTAAATCTATCTCTTATGTAGCTGTGCCAATTATACAAGATGATGGAGTTATTGGCGTTTTATCTGCAAATACATGCGAAAAATCTGTACTAGATTTTGATGATGTTGTCCGTATGCTCACCATCGTAGGTTCACTTTTTGGAGGAACATTAGCAACACAGATAAAATTTAATAAAGAAAAAGAAGACCTTACAGAACTAAAAATATACTATAAAGACCAGGCTCTAAGCCAATATAAATTTGAAAATATCGTAGGTAATAGCAGAAAAATGCAATTAGTTTTTAACATGCTTGAAACTGTGGCTCCATCTGATGCTACAATCCTAGTACGAGGCGAAACAGGAACAGGTAAAGAGCTTATAGCTACCGCTGTACACAACTTGAGCAAACGCAAAAATGGACCATTTATTAAGCTCAACTGTGCCGCCATCAGTGAAACTTTGCTTGAGAGTGAACTCTTCGGTCATGAAAAAGGGGCTTTTACAGATGCAAAAGAAGCTCGTAAAGGGCGTTTTGAATTAGCTGATGGGGGAACACTATTTTTGGATGAGATAGGAGATATTACCCCTTCTCTTCAAGTTAAACTACTCAGAATCTTACAAGAACAAGAGTTTGAGAGAGTTGGCGGTAACAAAACCATCAAAACCAATGTGCGTCTTGTTGCTGCGACAAATCGAAATCTTGAGCAAATGGTTAAAAATGGAGAATTCAGAGAAGATTTATTTTACCGTATCAATGTTATTCCAGTGAATCTTCCTCCACTTCGTGAGCGATATGAAGATGTGAAACTATTAATTGAACATTATTTATCTAAATTTACAAAAGAGCACCGCAAGCAAATGACTTTTTCAAAATCAGCACTTGAAGTATTGCTTGACTATCCATGGCCTGGAAATATTCGTGAACTCCAAAATACAATGGAAAGAATTTCCCTCATCTGTCCTAATGGTATTATAGAAGCAGAAATGCTCAATCATGTACTCCCTTTTAATTATCAAAAAATGTACATGCCACCAGAGCCTGAAGCTGTCACTATAGTACAAAAAAATCTAAATAATACGACAGTTGTGACGAATCAGCCTCCGCAAAAATTAACAAGTTCAAGTTTGCAAAATATGGAAAAAGAGTCTATCATCCAAGCACTCATAGAGCATCGTGGAATCCAGACAAAAGCTGCGACACAACTAGGCATGACAGCTCGTCAGATAGGATATAAAATACGAAAATATGAGATTGATTTTTAATTTTGGTTCCTTCTAAAAAAGTATGGCTAAGTCAATTTTTGCTAAAATAAGGAATGGAAATTAGTGTGCCAAGCAAAGCTAAGGCAATCAAGTTGGACAATCCAACTGGAGTAAAGATTAACCATCAGCTCCAAACTAAACTACACAGATTGGGAGGTAACAAATAATCTGAAGCTGTAGTGAGGGCAGTTTATCAGCCACAATGCGAAAGCGTGAAGGTGTTGAGCCCCGTAATTTTCCTTATCACACCTGACCAAAGTTTTGATTTACTAGAAGTCGGAACTGATATGAATGTTATGGTGAGTTTGTATCAGAGGTGTCGGGGTCTAAGTCCGTGGCGGGTAAATGAATTGATTGTGTTGGAACTTGGGAGAGGGTGCAACCTTAAAAACACTAAATTAATATAAAAATATATTTTATATTAATAAAGAACTAATTAATCTTTCAATTTTTAGCTAATTTATGGCAAATTTGATTCTGTTTATTGTCAGAAAAAACACTTTTTTTCACATTAATATTTTTATAATATGCTTTTAGTGTTTTTAAGGTTACACCCCTTGGGAGAACCTTGTAATTTCTGAATGCTACACCTAGAGCCCAAAAAGTTAGGGTGTAGTTTTACAAGGTAGTCGGATAAATTCGTAGTAGAGGTGTAAATGGGGTAATGCCCATTGAGGCATCCTTCAAAACCTACAGAAAGTAGTGGACAGTTTAAATCAATAAAAATTAGGCAATAGTATCCCCTTGTCTCCAAAGAGAATTCAAAAAAAGCTAAAGTTTAAAGAGTTTAAACTACAGAAAGAACAAAGGGTCCTTCTCCTCA